>NZ_NGVM01000099.1:0-653 GCF_002238115.1 Streptococcus sp. KR
AATTCCTTAAATAAAAGATATCCTTCAGGAGTTGCATCTAGTTCACTAACAACTATTGGATCTTCCTTACTCGTTGTCACAAAAAGATGAGGAGCTAATTGATAGAAAGTCTCCTCATCTGCCTGTTTGAATAGCTGCCAAATAGCATAACGTTCTGTGGCTAAATTTTCTAGCTTTAATGCTAGAACCTGCGAGATACTCTCCAGGTATCCTAATTGTGTTTTAGGTGTTTCCATCCTACTATCCTTTCTGTATGTTAGGCCACGAATAACTCTTTTAGCTGCGGAGTCAAATCGTTAGCATATAAAAGCAAGCCGTCGATGTCTGTTCCTTTTCGAGTGTATTCGTACCAGTTTTCTTTGTCTTCAGGAGAACTTGCAATCTCATCTTTTCTAGGATGATCATAGACACTTGCTTTTTTATCTCTGAAGACATTTTGTTTAGAAATAAATACCAATCCTTCTTCTACCCCAATTCTTGCGACTTCATCTGGAGTTAGAAGGGGACGGCCTTGAATTTGTTTATTTTCACTTGATGAGCCATTACGATAACTATGCGATTTTGAAGTGGATCGAGTACGTATAGTCTGCTTACCTGACCTTGTAGAATAGTATTCCATCGTATCCTTGTCATTTGTCCCTAAAAATAGGTGA
>NZ_NGVM01000100.1:0-649 GCF_002238115.1 Streptococcus sp. KR
CCAGTCGCTTTTTGGCATGTTTCATTTTTTTGCTGAGTTTTCCTTCCCAGGAGAACTCTTTTGGTGTTCGAGTATACCCTCGCCCTCTGATGAAATTATAGCTTCTATTGAGCTGTCCATAGCTATGATTGATTGAATACTTGGATAATTTTCCTACAGCATTTAACGCTCTTTTAGAGGTGTTTACCTGGTACTTAAATTGACGAATATTTTGCCTAGCCTGAACCCAGTCTCCAAGAATCTCATTATCTCTGACTGTCTTCTCAACGTCGTGTCTCGCTTTCATTCGGGCACTTTGTTTTGCACGTTTCTTCAGGCGGTTAGGAATATAACTATCATCTGCCTTTTTAGCTCGTTTATAGAGCGTTGTGGCAATTTGTTTTTCCAACTTTGCTCGATCACGTTGTTGCTTAAAGAAAAGACCTCTAGCTGTTGCTTGAGGTCCTTTGTGTAATTTATAATCTTTGTTCGCTAAGCGATAATTCTTCTTAGCTTCTTTAAATGCAACTCTTGAGTCTAAACGTGCTTCTTTAGGAGCTTTTTTATTATTGAGGGATGTTCCTTCTTTGATTCTCCTCTTGCGCTCCTGTTTTAATTGTTTGGGATCACTTTCAAACAAAAGAAATCACCTCTCTTTCTATTTTTTAAC
>NZ_NGVM01000101.1:0-649 GCF_002238115.1 Streptococcus sp. KR
AATTCCTTAAATAAAAGATATCCTTCAGGAGTTGCATCTAGTTCACTAACAACTAATGGATCTTCCTGATTCGTTGTCACAAAAAGATGAGGAGCTAATTGATAAAAAGTCTCCTCATCTGCCTGTTTAAGTAGCTGCCAAATAGCATAACGTTCTGTGGCTAAATTTTCTAGCTTTAATGCTAAAACTTGTGAGATACTCTCCAGGTATCCTAATTGTATTTTTGGTGTTTCCATCCTACTATCCTTTCTGTTAAGCCACGAATAACTCTTTTAGCTGCGGAGTCAAATCGTTGGCATATAAAAGTAAGCCATCGATGTCTGTTCCTTTTCGAGTGTATTCGTACCAGTTTTTTTCGTCCTCAGGAGAACTTGCAATCTCATCTTTTCTAGGATGATCATCGACACTTGCTTTTTCATCTCTGAAGACATTTTGTTTAGAAATAAAGACCAGTCCTTCTTCTACCCCAATTCTTGAGACTTCATCTGGAGTTAGAAGGGGGCGCCCTTGAATTTGTTTATTTTCACTTGAGGATCCATTCCGATAACTATGCGATTTTGAGGTGGATCGAGTGCGTATAGTCTGCTTACCTGCCCTTGTAGAATAGTATTCCATTGTATCCTTGTCATTCGTACCTAAAAATAGGTGA
>NZ_NGVM01000102.1:0-649 GCF_002238115.1 Streptococcus sp. KR
CTGCAGAGCGTAAAGCAGATTCCAATGCCGATCTCGCTAGCTCAGAAGCTGCAATTGTTCTGACTTTCATCTCCCACAACTCCTCTTCTTTCTCCTTGATAAGTCCGTCCATCCACTCATTATCTTGAATGAGTTCATCTCTTCGTTTTTTCAATTGTTCTAAATTCATTTGTTTATCCTTTCCATCAAAAAAACAGTTCATTGTAGAACTGCCTGAATTAGTATCTGTTAAACAAACGTTGCCACCACGTTCGATTCTTTAATGATTTAGTCTCTTCTTGAGCCGCATCTCTTTCTTCACGTAAATGTCGCGACTGTTCTGTTAGCTGTTGACGTTCTGTTCGGAGCTGTGCCTTTTCTTGCTTCAGGAGTTCATTATCCTTTTCCAGCTTCTTGTAATATTCTTCCTTTTCGCAGTAGTAGCGTAAGCGGATTTCTGCTTGCTTGATTTCTTCTCGCAGTTGATTAACCCTAGCGTCTTTTTGACTGAAGCAAGCTTCCAACTGCTTAATCTCTGCCTCAAGTTCTTGGCACTGTTCTTCATACGTTTTCAATGTGTGGTACTTCCTTTCATTGTCATCTAAAAAGACAAATGCTTCTATGTGGTATTTATCAAAATTCCCATACAGTTTATAGTTTGTTTCCTGAT
>NZ_NGVM01000103.1:0-647 GCF_002238115.1 Streptococcus sp. KR
CTAATTCGGATAATTGGATTAAGGCGAACCCGTTACTAATCAACAAAGAAGTTTCGGACGTTTTGAAACCTAAATTACAGGCAGATTTGGACAGCGCATTGCAAACAAAAGATACTTCAAATTTCATTATTAAGAATATGAATTGTTGGCTTAATGCTAGTGACGATAGTTTTATTTCTGATTCAGATTGGCAGAATGCAATTATTAAACCAAAGCCGGATATTTCAGGCTCAAAAGCCTATATCGGACTAGACTTGTCGGCCACCAATGACCTCACTTCAATTTCCTTTCTTTGCGAGTTGAACAATGGTAAATGGTTTGCAGATTCATATTCTTTTGTGTCCACAAAAACGGATATTGTTACGAAGATGAAAGCAGACGGCATTAATTACGAAGCATTGGAAAAAGCCGGTGAGTGTGAACTCTCAAAACTTGATTCGGGGTTGGTTGATTATGATTTGGTTTATCAATTCATAATTGATTTAATCGAAAAAAATAATTTGGATATTCAAGAGGTTTGCTTTGACCCGTGGCAAGGTTCAGCAATTATCTCGCGACTTGAAAAGCATGGTGATATTCCATTATTTGAAGTTACTCAAAACGAAAAAATGCTATCAGAACCAACTAAGGCATTCAGAGAAGCGATC
>NZ_NGVM01000104.1:0-642 GCF_002238115.1 Streptococcus sp. KR
AATTCAGAGAAGAAAGGAGGTAGGTAGAGTTGGGGTTATTGATTAACGGTACGGACACAAGTCCGAAGCCAGATTCAAGCAGTGCTTTTCTAGACGCTTTGCTTTCAATGAGTTCAGATTCAGACTTTTATGCAGGTAAGTCAGTTTTAAGGAATCCAGATGTGTATTCAGCGGTAACAACGATCAGCAATACAATTGCTGCGTGCCCGTTCATTTCAAACACACCACTAATTTCAAAGATGCTTAACAATCCAGACGCCAGTAATGTTAGATCAGGCTTTAATTTTTGGAGTTCGGTATTAACTAATCTATTAATTAATGGCAATAGCTTCGCTTTGATTGAAAACGGTGGTCATGCTTTGAAGTTTGTTGAAAATTCTCAAATGACCGTCACGATAGATGATACTACAGGCAATGTTCACTACTACTATTCACCTAATATGCAAACAACGCAGGAGATTGCGCCTAGTAGTATTTTGCATTTTAAAATTTTATCAATGAATGGCATTGTAGGTGTCTCACCTTTGTATGCTTTGCGAGATAGTTTAGATTTACAGTCTATCGGAACTCAAACATTGAAAAATGTTTTTCAGAGTGGCATTCATGGCATGTTGAATGTCTCCAAGACTGATTTGTCAGATT
>NZ_NGVM01000105.1:0-632 GCF_002238115.1 Streptococcus sp. KR
GGTATTCTTCAGGTGTTTGAAATCCCTGTACTAAGGCCTCTTCTAATTGATAATAGGTATCTTCCATCATAATCGTTACCTCGTTTCTTTCTATCTTTATTTTACCGCGCTTTTCTTTTCTTGTCCGCTATTTGTATCTATTTTTTAATCCAATTCAAAAGAAAGTTGTTCCTGCTTTTCGTTTCCTTTTTCGTGGAATTGTCTTAAGGCCTGATCAATAATATCTAAATCCGTTTCTGTTTCAATCAATGGCGCGAGTACATCGTATTCGGTCTTTTTAGTTTGATAATCCTCTTCCTTTGGAAAGTTTTTCTCAATTTCAACTTTAGCAGTAGCCCATTTATCCTTTAATTCATCCAATAAGTTCTGAGTTTTCACTTGGTCCTCTTTAATATGATCAATCGTATGCTGAAGTCTTTGAATTGTCCCCAAAGGAGAATACAAATCTAAACTGACAGAATATTGATTTTCTCCTACAATCTTAACAGAGAAGGTTTCAGGAAGAGGTTGATTTGTTGGAAGACTAATCATTTTTATTTCAAATCCTCTATAGCTTGCTAGGGTTCGGAATTCTTTGCTGTCAGCTTGATTATGACGGATAAGACGGTGTAGGGATTCCCCTGCTTCAGCTC
>NZ_NGVM01000106.1:0-627 GCF_002238115.1 Streptococcus sp. KR
TTACGGTCAAATAAAAAATTATCAATTCAAAACTATGTCGCATCCCTACCCAGTAGCACTTTTAAAATGTTGCAGGACACATCATTAGAAACTTTGCACTTGTGGAAAGATAGCCACCGGCAGCTATTAAAAAAGATGAACAAAATTATGAACACTAAGTCCCATATAACGAATCCCAAGAGATTAGGAAAAATGATGAACTTAATTAGAAATAAGCATCCCCAAACCCAGCACGTTTTTTTTGGAATGTTCTATGAGCTGCATGATTCAGTAGACATTAATAGAATGGTTGAAGATTCTATGAAATTTTGCCCTAAGTGCAGCTATGAAGATGTCCTTAATTCATTTTTCTCAATTTGCTTTCTATCATTTTGGGAAGGACAGCACAGAGAAGATTATGCCAAAAGATTTTTAGATGATAATTTTGGCAGCGTACAGTATTCAAATAAGGTTGAAGATAACAATTACAAAATAGACTTTTTCGTAACCATGAATTCTGGCAAAAGAATTGGTTTTCAAATAAAGCCGCAAACTTTTTTAACGCATCGAATTAGCGTGAAAGTTAATATTCAAGACAATTTGAAAGCAATTCAAAAAGGTTTGTGCACAACAGTAGTTTATTTGACT
>NZ_NGVM01000107.1:0-604 GCF_002238115.1 Streptococcus sp. KR
CATGGTAAACTTGCTTATCTTCTCCTTCATAGCTAGCCACTACTACTCCCATTTGACCACTAGTTGTCAACGTATTCGCTATACCTTTTCCAACTCTACCACGCCGATACTGAGAACTTGGTCTTTCTAAATTGATTGAATCTCCAATCTCTGCTTGAGCGTACCCTTTTTTAGTTGCTTCCCTGATTTTTAGAAAATGGATTGGTTCTGGGATCAGTATTTTGGGAATTTTATCTCCACCTTGCATCGTAGTTAGTGTTGGAGATAACCCATCACTTCCATATACGCGACCAGTCTCCTTAAAGCTAGTTGGTAAATCTCCAACAACAACAATACCATGGCGATCCTGAGTATTCAAAGTAAACATTGGCTCTTGGTTTTCCTTAAATCGTCTACCATTTTGTCTTTTTTCTAATCTGTCTGGTGTCATACAAGAAATCGCAACTTTAAATCCTTCTCCTTTTCCACGAACTAATGTTGGCGCTAACCCCTCTGAATAATAGACTTTACCGCTCATGCCACTTTTTGATGGATTCAAATTTCCTAGTGTTTTTAAAGTCTCAGAGTTAGTTGCTTGACCTTCTCGTCTGAAAGGAAATAGGAG
>NZ_NGVM01000108.1:0-593 GCF_002238115.1 Streptococcus sp. KR
CAACTATTTTGAATTTATTTTCGTTGAACCAACCATTATCAGCTTTATTAAGACGTTCCAATGTCCAATCATCTTTTAATCCTTCAAAAATACTCCCTGCATTATTAGTTGGTAAATTAACATGATGTTCTCTAGATAATCCTAATAGATGAGGAATGGAGGAGTTTGGGACTGATAGAATAATTTCAGGACAGTTCTCCATATTTGTCTGATAAATATATTTGTACTGAGAAACATTTTTCTCAATAGTATTGGCCAAGCAATCCATCTTAACATTGAGAATATCAATCTCTCCATCAAAAGTCTTTAGCCATTCCAAAGTATAAGTCATTTGAATTTTCTCCTAAAAAAGAGAAGGAAGCTCCTGCTTCCTTCTCTCCCACGTATTGAGTTTCACCTCACGCTAGATATGCCCTATCTATTCCTCAAGGGTAGGCAGTCCTGCTATTCTTTTTCTCAACAAACAGTCTGAACTGAGAGCGGAGCCCACAGGCGGGTGCAGACCATATCCACTAGCCCACAAGTAATTATATCATTTAATTATCTTCATTATACGCAATTAGTCCATATTTGTCAACAATTACATTCATTAT
>NZ_NGVM01000010.1:0-92366 GCF_002238115.1 Streptococcus sp. KR
CCAACAGTAACTCCAGTAACACCAACAGCAGAACCAAAAGAAACAACTGGAAAACAAGGTCAACCACAAACTCAAGAAACAGAGTCAATGTTCAAACAAGGTGATGAAGTAGCGCCAATTGATAAGACAACTGTTAAATTGGTAGACCCAAGTGGCAACGAAGTAACAACAATGCCAGTTACAAAAGATGGTAAAGAAGTTGGAACATACACAATTGATCCAACAACAGGAGTTATCACATTCCAACCAAACAAAGACTTCACAGGCACACCAGATCCAGCTAAGGTTGTAGCGAAGGATACTAACGGAACTAAGGTAGAAACAACTTACACACCAACAGTAACCCCAGTAATCCCAACAGCAGAACCAAAAGAAACAACTGGAAAACAAGGTCAACCACAAACTCAAGAAACAGAGTCAATGTTCAAACAAGGTGATGAAGTAGCGCCAATTGATAAGACAACTGTTAAATTGGTAGACCCAAGTGGCAACGAAGTAACAACAATGCCAGCTACAAAAGATGGTAAAGAAGTTGGAACATACACAATTGATCCAACAACAGGAGTTATCACATTCCAACCAAACAAAGACTTCACAGGCACACCAGATCCAGCTAAGGTTGTAGCGAAGGATACTAACGGAACTAAGGTAGAAACAACTTACACACCAACAGTAACTCCAGTAGTACCAACAGCAGAACCAAAAGAAACAAAAGATGTACAAGGTGCAACTCAAACTGGTAAACCAACATTCACACCTGGTGCTGATGAAGTGCCAATGGATGATGATACTCCAGCGACATTCGAAGATGGTTCAAAAGAAAAAGTAATTCCAGGAGAAGGTACTTACACTGTAGCTCCAGATGGAACAGTAACATTCGTACCTGAGAAAACATTCACAGGAACAGGAACAGGAGTAACGGTTAAACGTGTAGATAAGAACGGAACACCAGTAACGGCTAAATACACACCAACAGTATTACCAGCAACTCCAACAGCAACACCAGCTGAAACAACAGATATCCAAGGTGCGTTACAAAAGGGATTACCACAATTCTTAGGAGGAAGAGTATCAGTAGATGGAGTACAAAAAATTGTACCAATCGATGAAACAAAACCATTAGAATTAATCGATCCATCAACAGGTAAAGTAACTAATGAAATCGTGGTACCGGGCGAAGGAACTTACACAGTATATAACGGAGTAGTAGAATTCCGTCCAGAACCACAATTCGTAGGAAAAGCAAAAGGAGTTACAGTCCAACGTGTAGACGTAAATGGAACGCCAGTTTCAACAACATACACACCAAACGTAACCCCTGTAACCCCAACAGCAGAACCAGCTGAAACAACAGATATCCAAGGTAAAGAACAAACTGGCAAACCTGAATTCAAACCAGGAAATCCAAATGTACCGATGAATGACGAAGTACCAGCAACCTTCGAAGATGGATCAACAACTAAGACAATTCCAGGCGAAGGAACTTACAAAGTAAATCCAGACGGTACAGTAACGTTCACACCAGAGAAGACATTCACAGGTAAAGGAACAGGCGTAACAGTTAAACGTGTAGATAAGAATGGTACCCCAGTAACAGCTAAATACACACCAACAGTAACTCCAGTGACTCCAGAAGGAACACCAGCTGAAACAACAGATATCCAAGGTAAAGAACAAAACGGTAAACCTGAATTCAAACCAGGCAACCCAGAAGTTCCAATGGATGATGAAGTACCAGCAACCTTCGAAGATGGTTCAACAACTAAGACAATTCCAGGTGAAGGAACATACACAGTCTCACCAGATGGAACAGTAACGTTCACACCAGAGAAGAACTTCACAGGTAAAGGCACAGGCGTAACAGTTAAACGTGTAGATAAGAACGGAACCCCAGTAACGGCTAAATACACACCAAACGTAACCCCAGTAACCCCAACCGCAGACCCAGCTGAAACAAAAGATATCCAAGGTAAAGAACAAAATGGTAAACCTGAATTCAAACCAGGCAACCCAGAAGTACCAATGGATGATGAAGTACCAGCAACCTTCGAAGACGGTTCAACAACTAAGACAATTCCAGGTGAAGGAACATACACAGTTTCATCAGATGGCACAGTAACGTTCACACCTGAGAAGACATTCACAGGTAAAGGCACAGGCGTAACTGTTAAACGTGTAGATAAGAACGGTACGCCAGTAACGGCTAAATACACACCAACAGTAACCCCAGTAACTCCAGAAGGAACACCTGCTGAAACAACAGATATCCAAGGTAAAGAACAAAATGGTAAACCTGAATTCAAACCAGGCAACCCAGAAGTACCAATGGATGATGAAGTACCAGCAACCTTCGAAGATGGATCAACAACTAAGACAATTCCAGGCGAAGGAACTTACAAAGTAAATCCAGACGGTACAGTAACGTTCACACCAGAGAAGACATTCACAGGTAAAGGAACAGGCGTAACTGTTAAACGTGTAGATAAGAATGGCACACCAGTGACAGCTAAATACACACCAACAGTAACTCCAGTGACTCCAGAAGGAACACCTGCAGAATCTGAAGGACCTAAAGGGCAACCACAAACAGGAACACCTGAATTTAAACCAGGAAACCCTAATGTACCAATCGATGAAACTGTTAAACCAACATTTGACGATGGCACAACTGAGAAGAAAGTACCAGGCGAAGGAACATACACAATCGATGAAAACGGTAAAGTAACGTTCACACCAGAACCTGACTTCGTAGGAAAAGCTAAAGGTGTGACAGTTAAACGTGTAGATAAGAACGGAACACCTGTAACAGCTACTTACACTCCAACAGTTCGTCCTGATACTTCGTTCGTTGATAAAGATGGTAAACCACTTTCACCAACAGAAGATGGAACTAAACCAACTAAAGATATCCCAGGATACAAGATTGTTAAAACTGAAGTAGACGAAAAAGGAAATACAAAACACATCTATGAAAAAGTTACGACAACTTATAAAGATAAAGATGGTAATGTAATTCCAGGAACAACTACTGAAGAAGGTACAAATCCTAAGAAAGATATCCCAGGTTACCGCTTCGTAGAAACTAAGAAACTTCCAAACGGTGATACAGAGCACGTTTATGAGAAAGTTAAGACAAGTCACAAGGATAAAGACGGAAATGAAATTCCAAACTATCCAACAGAAGATGGCGAACAACCTAAGAAAGATATCCCAGGTTACCGCTTCGTAGAGACTAAGAAACTTCCAAATGGCGACATCGAACACGTTTATGAGAAAGTTAAGACATCATTCAAGGATAAAGAAGGAAATGAAATTCCAAACTATCCAACAGAAGATGGCGAACAACCTAAGAAAGATATCCCAGGTTACCGCTTCGTAGAGACTAAGAAACTTCCAAATGGCGATGTAGAACACGTTTATGAGAAAGTTAAGACAAGTCACAAGGATAAAGATGGCAACGAAATTCCAAACTATCCAACAGAAGACGGTGAAAATCCTAAGAAGGATATCCCAGGTTACCGCTTCGTAGAGACTAAGAAACTTCCAAATGGCGACATCGAGCACGTCTACGAAAAAGTTAAGACATCATTCAAGGATAAAGAAGGAAACGAGATTCCAGGTAATCCAAGTGAAGATGGCGAACAACCTAAGAAAGATATTCCAGGCTACCGCTTCGTAGAAACTAAGAAACTTCCAAATGGAGATACAGAGCACGTCTACGAAAAAGTTAAGACATCATTCAAGGATAAAGAAGGAAACGAGATTCCAGGTAATCCAAGTGAAGATGGCGAACAACCTAAGAAAGATATTCCAGGCTACCGCTTCGTAGAAACTAAGAAACTTCCAAATGGCGACACAGTTCATGTTTATGAAAAAATCATTCCTTCTGTGAAACCAGAACCTGCGAAACCATCAAAACCAGCTCCAGCTAAACCGGCTAAGGAATTGCCTAATACTGGTACAGAAGATCACTCAAGCCTAGCAGCTCTTGGACTTCTTGGAGTATTGAGCGGATTTGGTCTTGTGGCACGCAAGAAAAAAGAAGACTAATGTTTTAATCATTAAAGATTAGACAAAGGAATTCAATTTCATAAATGAAAACCCAACTAATCAAACGATTAGTTGGGTTTTTTATGTGGATTATCTATTTTTCCATGCTTGGTAACGGGTATCAATTAATAATTGGGTGAGGCGTCCCATGGTTTCCCTTTCTTCTGGAGTGAGGGATTGAGCTTGGACAAAGAGATGATGAATGTGTTCAAGCGCCTTTAAGGATGACAGGTCATTGATGGAGCTAATCCCAGCATCTAGAATGGTGCCAAAGAAGAGGTCGAAGTAGAGCTGAAGCTCCTCGTCAGGGACTGTTGCCACCCATTCTTTGAAGGTTGTGTCAACTTGTTGACTATCACTGTTGATTTTATCCAGTTGGACGAAGTGTTTGTCCTCAATCTGCCAACTAAAGGTGTCGTGCTGGGCGATACCACCTAAGGCAGTACTGTGCACGATGATTTGGTGGTTAGGGATTTCCATCATCATACCGATAATGGACCCTTGTGGGATAAAGACCTTGGTTCTATCCATTATCCTTTGATAGCCCTCGGTTTGTGTCAGTTCTTTATGGAGACCAGGCGCATCAAAGGTATAAACTGCTGTGATTTGATCCTGCAAACTTTGCTCAATTTGGCTAGCAGCATAGATGGCTAAATTTCCTCCCTTGGAATGCCCAGCCAGAATAACCTTTTGCTTAGGATGGCGGGCAAAAAAGTTCTTTAAATAGCGAAGGGCGTGCTTTTGAGCAGGAATTTCCTTCATATAGGTCAGGTGGAAATCTTCCTTCCAGCCAATGATACTGTCATCTGTCCCACGAAAGACAATCAGATAGGTATCGAGAGTGAGGCGGTAGGTCATAGCCGCAAACTGTTTTTGCAGCTCAGGGTCGATATCATTGATAAAATGGGAGAGTTTGCAATTTTTGAAGCGCTTGTGTTGAGCTAGTTCATCTAATAGCTGGAGGCGGTTTTTACTGGTCAACATGTTAGACTCTCTTGGAATGAGAGGTGCCAAGTCTAAAAGTCGCAGAGGACTTGTGGAGACCAGATTATCAAAGGAGAGATAGGTGATTTCTGTTAAGGCTAGAATGTCTAGCTCATTCAAAGGAAGGTCGTAAAAGGAATCGTGTGCGACATCTTTCAGATAATCAAAAATATTGGCCATTAGAGCTCCTTTCTTTTTTATTTATCTTATCAAATTTCCCTCAAATTAGCTAGTAGGGTTGCCTCATTTTGTTGGCTAAAAACAAGCTCTTTCAAATTCAGTTTCAGACCTTCTAACATGGAAAAATCTGTTATAATAATAGAAAAGGAGGAGCGCATGCACAAGATTTTATTAGTAGAAGATGATCAGGTCATTCGTCAACAGGTCGGGAAAATGCTCTCTGAATGGGGATTTGAAGTGGTTCTGGTAGAAGACTTTATGGAAGTTTTGAGTCTTTTTGTCCAGTCGGAACCTCATCTGGTCCTCATGGATATTGGACTGCCCTTGTTTAATGGCTATCACTGGTGTCAGGAGATTCGCAAGATTTCCAAGGTACCCATCATGTTTCTGTCTTCGAGAGACCAGGCTATGGATATCGTCATGGCAATCAATATGGGGGCGGATGACTTTGTGACCAAGCCTTTTGACCAGCAGGTCCTTCTAGCCAAGGTTCAGGGCTTGTTGCGCCGTTCCTATGAGTTTGGGCGTGACGAGAGTTTACTGGAATATGCTGGTGTTATCCTTAATACCAAATCCATGGATTTACATTATCAAGGGCAAGTCTTGAATTTGACCAAGAATGAATTCCAGATTTTACGAGTATTGTTTGAGCATGCGGGCAATATTGTAGCGCGTGACGATCTCATGCGGGAACTTTGGAATAGTGACTTTTTCATTGATGACAATACCCTATCTGTTAATGTGGCTCGTTTGCGTAAAAAGTTGGAAGAACAGGGCTTGGTAGGATTTATCGAGACCAAGAAAGGGATAGGGTACGGACTGAAGCATGCTTGATTGGAAACAATTTTTTCTAGCCTATCTGCGTTCCCGTAGTCGTCTGTTTGTCTATCTGCTTTCTTTGACGTTTCTGGTTTTGCTCTTTCAGTTTTTATTTGCAAGTTTGGGAATTTATTTTCTCTACTTTTTCCTGCTATGTTGTTTTGTAACCATCTTATTTTTCACTTGGGACATATTGGTGGAAATGCAGGTCTATCGCCAGGAAATTCTCTATGGGGAGAGGGAAGCCAAATCTCCTTTGGAAATAGCTTTAGCAGAAAAATTAGAAGCGCGTGAGATGGAACTCTATCAGCAGAGGTCAGATTCAGAAAGAAAACTGACGGATTTGCTGGATTACTATACCTTGTGGGTCCATCAGGTTAAGACACCCATTGCAGCTAGTCAACTCTTAGTTGCAGAAGTAGCTGACCGCCAACTGAAGCAGCAGCTAGAACAGGAAATTTTCAAGATCGACTCCTATACCAACTTGGTTTTACAGTACCTGCGTTTAGAAAGTTTCCATGATGATTTGGTCTTAAAGCAGGTTCAAATTGAGGACTTGGTCAAAGAAATAATTCGTAAATATGCTCTTTTCTTTATTCAAAAAGGATTAAATGTCAATCTACATGATCTTGATAAAGAAATCGTGACGGATAAAAAGTGGCTGCTAGTGGTTATTGAGCAAATCATCTCAAACAGTCTCAAGTATACCAAGGAAGGTGGTCTGGAGATTTATATGGAGGGACAAGAGCTTTGTATCAAGGATACGGGAATCGGGATAAAAAACAGTGATGTCCTCCGAGTCTTTGAACGTGGCTTCTCAGGATATAATGGACGCCTAACTCAGCAGTCATCTGGACTTGGCCTCTATCTATCTAAGAAAATTTCTGAAGAACTAGGTCACCAGATTCGTATCGAGTCTGAGGTCGGAAAAGGAACGACAGTGCGGATTCAGTTTGCTCAAGTGAACTTAGTCCTTGAGTGAGAAGAGACAATGAGTTTTTACCCAATCTCTTTTTGCTATATTTCAGGATATTTGAAGACTGTTTTTTACAAAACCAATAATAGAATTTTTAATACGGAATATAGTATAAATACTGGTTCAAAGTGAAGTTTTGTATGCTTTATACTTTTGTTGAGTATAAAATCTATAAACTAAGGGTGAATTACAAAAATTAATTTGAGATGAAGTGAATTGTAGACTTGGGGAATGTCTCCTATTCGATTTCAGAATGAATCGTTGATACTGGATTAAAAGAACTGCAGCTTTCTTTTTATTTTGAATGAGATAGGTGTATATAGATTTGTGTAACTGGTGTAGAACTGTTTCCAAAGAATTATTGAATGTATCGAATACACACATTCTATTGATTTTGAACCAGTTTTTAATTTCTAAATGTTGTAATAGTTTTATCAAGTAAAAGGAGACTGCCATGATTGGAGACAATATAAAATTCTTACGAAAATCACATAATCTGATATAACCAGAATTTTCACGGATTGTGGGTGTGTCATGAAATAGCCTAAATCGTTAGAAAAACTGAAAAAGCTTACTTTCAATAGAAGTATTGGAAATATTCATTTTACATCTATCAAAGAAACATGGGATAGACCTATATTTTACAAAATAGCAAATTATATTTTGAATGATAGTAAAAACTGCAGTACTTGTGTGATTTACAATTATTGCACTCAATGTCCGAGTATCGCACTATCTGAAATAAGGAATAGTAGAGATTGTTCTGCGATATGTAAAAAAAACGCATTAGCAAGGAGTATCATATATGCTACCATATCTTAAAACTATTAGATGGTATCTCTTCTTTAATTTTCTTTTTGGTGTAGTATCGAATATCTGCACAGCTTTGTTACCGTATTTCACGCAGGCATTAATCAAAGGGGATTATCAAGTAGCTCTATATGGTTACTCTATGTCAGTGGCAGGCTATTTGAGTTGTAACTATATCCAAATGATACTTGATTGGAAGCAGGGGATTATCTTTTCGACTACTTTGAAAAATGAGTGGTTTCGTTCACTTCTGGGACTCAGTCACCACGATTTCAAGCAGAAAACAGTAGCAGAGTATATTTCCTATCAATCTAATGACCTAGATTCGTTGGAAAAGGATTACCTTCCTCCATTGATGAGTTTTATCAAACAAATTTTACGTATCATCATTTACGCTTTCATTATTAGCAGAACAATTAATCCTATTGTATCACTGATTTTAATCTTTTCCACTGGAATTAGTATTCAAATTCCTAAAATCGTTGGGAAGTTGACCGCTAATCGTAGACAGGTTTACTTGAAAAAACAAGGAGATTACTATCGAACTTTGGAGGATTTGCTCATGGGACATCATTTGGTAAATAAACTAACTATGTCGCATTTTTTGAATCAACAAAAGAGTTCTCTAAAGAATTTGCAGGATAAGTATTTTAAGTATGGTTTGACAAAAATTACAGGCATCTTATTGACAGGTGTTTCTTTTGAATTCATTAGTCTTGTTCTGTTTATTTATTTAGCCTACTCTCTATCTCACCAGCAACTTGGTATTCCTGAGGTGGTGGCGAGTTTCGGATATATTAATGCTTTTTCTGAGCCAATACAGGAAATCCTTTATGATTTACAAATGTTAGAGTCCGTAAAGCCTGTAATCAAGAGTTTTCAAAACATTGTTGGGAGACCCGTTTCAGTTCAAGCACCTCAACATTCTTTTGATACGATTACTTTGAAAAACATTTCCAAACAACTGGGAGAATCAAAATTGATAATTACTTCCGCTACGATTCAAAAAGGGGATAAAATTGCGCTTATTGGTAAGAATGGGTCTGGGAAAAGTAGTCTTCTCAACATTTTAAATGGAACAGATGAAGATTTTGAAGGACAAATTGTGCTAGATGGACTTGTTTTGGACCATCTTTGGGGAAGATTCGGTATGATTCTGCAACAAGAACATACATTTATTTCGAGTTATGAAAATAATGTAACGCTATTCAATAGTTTCAATGAAAAATTCAGAGAAGAAGATTTTGAAAAAATTCCACCACAATCCCTGTCAGGTGGTCAGCAACAACGAATGTATTTAAATCGTGAGAAAAATCGTAAAAATCCATTGCTTATCCTAGACGAACCTTTCTCTGCCTTGGATACTAATCAGTTTAAAATGGAATTGGAAAGAGTTCTGGAATTACCAAGTGCCGTCATTGTTACTTTACATCGCCAAAACGAATTATTAAGTAAGTTTGACCAAGTTTGGGAAATTAAGAATGGAGAACTTGTAATTTTGAAATAGCTAAATTATAAAGAATAAAACGCATAGTATTAAGTAGAGATACCGTTTTTCCTTCTTCGGATAAGGAAACAAAAATTTCTTGCTTCATCTATCTATTCAATTGATAGATTTCGTCAGAGAAAGAATATAAAATTTTTGATATAATGTTAAGGATGGACTGACGGATACTTAGAGGATAATTTTTAAAAGAATAACAGGTGAGAAGAAAAATATATAAGATTGGACAGCAGTCTCTCTACCATCATCCATGCAGAAACAAGATTATATGAAATAAAAGGAGTAACCAATGACCGGAAACTATTCAACACGTGAATACCGTGAGAAATTATATGATGATCTTCATGTCCGATTAAGAGATACAGTGATTTTGATGTGTGCGATTTTTATTGCCTCTATCGGCCTAAATATGAATTCAACGGCTGTCATTATTGGAGCCATGCTGATTTCCCCTCTTATGACACCGATTGTTGGATTGGGATTTGGTTTAGCTATTTTTGATACGCGTTTAATCAAGCAATCTCTAGAGGTTTTATTTACTCAAGTATTGGTTAGCTTGCTTGTCTCGGCTCTGTATTTCTGGATTTCTCCCTTGTCTTATGCAAGTAGCGAGTTGATCGCACGAACCTCTCCAACCATTTGGGATGTTCTCATTGCTATTGCTGGTGGGATTGCTGGTGTGATCGGTTCAAGGAAAAGAGTTAGAAAAACCAACAACACCAAGTCTTGAAGCTTTTTGGGATTTACGGCAAAATTTCTTTGCTTGTTTTCTTTCCTTTTTCTGGTTGGGATCGTTATGGATGGCACTAAACACATTATGGGAAAAGGTTGAGAAAATTTCCTCAGAAATTATTTGGTGGAATTTGTTTCTACTCTTGGAGCGGCAGGAGTTCTCTTTGGAGAATTTCATGCCATCCAAGATACCAGTCTGAATGATGTGGTGGACCGGATCTATATAAATGTCAAGGATTTACCGTTTCAGTCCTTGGGAGCTTTAGCTAATATCCTGTCTGATATTAAGAAGGGACTGATTCAAGACAGTCATATCTGGTCTTTCTTCCAGTCATTTTTCAAACAATATCAGTTGATAATCAGCTTAAATCAGATCTATCAGTTTGTCTATCTTTCTCTGATGGAGATCATGTCCTATCTTCACTTTGATTATTGGAAAAAAACGGCTCGGTCAGGAGCTAGTATGAATAAGGAGAACAAATGAAACGTTTAAAAATGTTATGGCATATTATGCAGGTTACGGGTTTTACTCGGTTTGCTCTGAGTTTTGTGACCTTTGTTTTTGGGTCAGGAGGCGTGCTTTTCCTAGTTGAACCTGCTATCACAAATTACGGAGACGGTCTTTGGTATGCTTTTGTGACTTCGACGACTGTCGGCTACGGGGATCTCCTAGCTGTGACCTTGATTGGAAGGATTACCAGTGTCTTCTTGACGATTTATGGGCTCATATTTTTTGGCTGTTTATCAGCTGTTATTTTTAATTATTATACCAATTTAAATAAGGAAAGAGGAGAGGACAAATGACTGCCAATTATTCAACACGGGAATACCGTGAGAAATTATACGATGACCTTCATGTTCGATTGAGAGATACAGCGATTTTGATGTGTGCAATTTTTATTGCCTCTATCGGACTAAATATGAATTCAACAGCTGTCATTATAGGAGCCATGTTGATTTCACCTCTCATGACACCGATTGTTGGACTGGGATTCGGTTTAGCTATTTTTGATACGCGTTTAATCAAGCAATCTCTAGAGGTTTTATTGACTCAAGTGTTGGTCAGTTTGCTTGTCTCGACTCTGTATTTCTGGATTTCTCCCTTGTCTTATGCAAGTAGCGAGTTGATTGCACGAACCTCTCCAACCATTTGGGATGTCCTCATTGCTATTGCTGGTGGGATTGCTGGTGTGATCGGTTCAAGGAAAAAAGAAGCAAACAATATCGTGCCAGGAGTAGCCATTGCTACAGCTCTGATGCCGCCTATCTGTACTGCTGGCTATGGTTTAGCTAATGGGAATGTACGATTTTTATTGGGGGCTCTCTATCTTTTCTTGATCAACTGTGTCTTTATCATGCTAATCAACATTGTTGGAACAAGAATTATGATGAGAAAATCTCCCTTAAGTTCATTTAAAGAGCTAAACATTAAAATGAGAATTGGGTTGATATCCTTGATTGTATTATTGATTCTTCCGGCTAGTTATTCAGCAGTCACTCTGACGATAGATCAAGCGCGAAAAGAAGGAATCAAGCAGTTTGTAGGAAAAGAGTTCGCCAATCACACGGTCATTAATCAAGTCTACAAATCAAGAAACAATGAGTTGGTCTTGACGGTTGTTGGAGATCCGATTTCAGAAGAAGAATTAGAAACGCTCCACCAAAAACAAGCCTCTTACGGTATTCAATCTGTTCAATTGAAAGTCAATCAAGTTCATAATTCGACAAAATTAGACAGTGATTCGACCAAGGAATTTTATGAAACCATTAACAAGTATATCGATCAAAAACTCTCTGAAAAGGATTCACAAAAAGATCTCGTAAAAGAAAATGAAGCAGACAAGGATTGAGGATACTGACTTTATCTAACTCATAAAAGTAAATCTTGTGTGGTGGTTTGGTCAATCACTACTAGCTCGGATTAAATAATACTCTTCGAAAATCTCTTCAAACCACGTCAGCGTCGCCTTACCGTACTCAAGTACAGCTTGCGGCTAGCTTCCTAGTTTGCTTTTTGATTTTCATTGAGTAAAAATATAAAAAGCAACAGCTGAAATAGTTGTTGCTTTTTAGGTAGCTAGGATTTTATCTCTTATTTCTCAACGCGTGATTTGTTGGCGATATCAGCTAGGATAGCTTGAACAAAGTCATCAACTGAGACAGTTTGTGTTTCTTTTTGGCCATAGCGACGAACGTTAACAGTTCCGTCTTCCATTTCCTTGTCCCCAACGATCAATTGGTAAGGAATCTTGCTTGTTTGTGACGCACGGATCTTGAACTGCATTTTTTCATTGCGCTCATCTACATCTGCACGGACACCACGGTCACGGAGTTTTTTAGCTACTTCCCATGCGTAGTCCACGTGTTTTTCGTTAGATACTGGGATGAGAGTTACTTGGTGAGGTGCTAGCCATGTTGGGAAGGCACCCTTGTAGTTCTCAATCAAGATAGCTGTGAAGCGTTCCATAGTTGAGATAACTCCACGGTGGATCATAACTGGACGGTGCTCTTCACCATCAGCTCCGATATATTTAAGGTCGAAGCGTTCTGGAAGCAAGAAGTCAAGTTGGATAGTAGAAAGAGTTTCTTCTTTTCCAAGAGCGGTCTTAACTTGAATATCCAATTTTGGTCCGTAGAAGGCTGCTTCACCTTCGGCTTCAAAGTAGTCCACGCCCATTTCATCAAGGGCTGCACGAAGCATGGTTTGAGCATTTTCCCACATCTCATCGTTGTCAAAGTACTTGTGAGTATCTTGAGGGTCACGAAGAGAGAGGCGGAAGCGGTATTCAGTCAAGTTGAAATCTTCATAAACATCGATAATCAACTGAAGGGCACGCTGGAATTCTTCTTGGATTTGTTCTGGAGTCACAAAGAGGTGACCGTCGTTGAGTGACATTTCACGTACACGTTGAAGACCAGTGAGGGCACCAGATTTTTCATAACGGTGCATCATACCGATTTCAGCAATACGGATTGGCAACTCACGGTAAGAATGAACATGGTGTTTGAAGACTTGGATGTGGTGCGGACAGTTCATTGGACGAAGGACAAATTCTTCCCCGTCACCCATGTCCATAGTTGGGAACATGTCTTCTTGGTAATGATCCCAGTGACCAGAAGTCTTGTAAAGCTCTACAGAAGCAAGTGGTGGAGTGTAAACGTGTTGGTAGCCTGAAGCTAGCTCTTTGTCAACGATATAGCGTTCCAATTCACGACGAATAGTCGCACCATTTGGCAACCAGAATGGAAGCCCTTGACCAACCTCTTGAGAAATCATGAAGAGGTCAAGCTCTTTACCAAGTTTACGGTGGTCACGTTCCTTAGCTTCTTCACGCATTTGAAGGTAGTTTTTCAAGTCTTTCTTGTCAAACCAAGCTGTACCGTAGATACGTTGCATCATAGCGTTGTCGCTATTTCCACGCCAGTAAGCACCAGCTACATGGAGAAGGTGGAAGATTTGGATACGACCTGTTGAAGGGACGTGTGGGCCACGGCAAAGGTCTACATATTCACCCTGACGGTAGATGGTCAAACCACCTTCGTCTTCAGAGTGTTCTTCAATCAATTCCAACTTGTAAGGGTCGTTCTTGAAGATTTCACGTGCCTCGTCTTTAGTAACTTCTTCACGGATTGATGGGAAGTTTTCTTTGACAATTTTTTGCATTTCTTCTTCGATACGAGGAAGGTCTTCGTTAGAGATTTGACCAGCTTGGTTGTCTGTATCGTAGTAGAAACCATCTTCGATAGCTGGACCAACCCCCAAGTGAATGTCTGGGAACAGACGACGAGCTGCTTGGGCGAACAAGTGAGCAGCTGAGTGACGCAAGATTGGAAGGGCATCTTCGTGATCAGGTGTCACGATTTCGATGCTTCCATCTTCAGTGATAGCACGAGTAGTGTCGATGAGTCTGCCGTTGAATTTACCAGCCAAGGCCTTTTTAGCTAGGGAATTGCTGATAGATTGGGCAATTTCAAAAGTTGTAACGCCAGATTCGAATTCACGAACAGCGCCATCTGGGAAAGTAATGTTAATCATGATGTTCTCCTTACTTATATTATTGACGAATGTGTTAACCCTATTCTGAAAACAGGGACAGAGGATTTTGAAAGCTAGAAAAACAAAAAGCGACATCCTCAAAAGGACGTCGCAACGTGGTTCCACCTTCATTTATGTTCCTCAAAAAAGAGGGACACCTCTGATTGGCTCTAACGTGGCCACCGTTTTATGTTTGCATAAAAGTCAGTAGAGTAGTATCAGTATAGGCTTTCTATGCGTTTCCAGCAACCACGCACTCTCTAGTAGAAAGGGACTAAGTGACTTGTCTCTATGGATTATTATAGCATGATTGTGAAAATTTTCAAGATATTTGTAGATTTTTTTGAATTTTCTTCATTGAAAAAGTGCTTGCTATGCTTTGTTAGGAGTAATGTAAAATAATCTTTTTGATAAGTTTTTACCTTGATAAAAGTAGTGTTCTGGATTTAGTAAGAGTGGGTTAAAGGTGACTATTAAACAGTATTTTTTGTTATAATATTAAAAAGATATATAAGAGGAAATGAGGAGAAAGAATGACAAAAATAGCTCTTCTTTCAGATATTCATGGAAATACCACCGCCTTGGAGGCTGTTTTGGCAGATGCTCGGCAGCTAGGAGTGGATGAATACTGGCTTTTGGGAGACATTCTCATGCCAGGGACAGGGCGTAGAAGAATTTTGGACTTGTTGGCTCAACTACCGATTACGGCTAGAGTTTTGGGAAACTGGGAAGACAGTCTTTGGCATGGTGTCCGTAAGGAATTGGATAGTACTCGTCCCAGTCAACGCTATCTCTTGCGCCAGTGCCAGTATGTTTTAGAGGAAATTTCCCTAGAAGAAATTGAACTGCTCCACAATCAACCTCTACAGATTCATCGTCAGTTTGGGGATTTGACGGTAGGAATTAGCCACCATCTTCCTGATAAGAACTGGGGGAGAGAGTTGATTCATACTGGAGCGCAAGAGGATTTTGACCGCTTGGTGACCAATCCACCTTGTGATATCGCTGTATATGGTCATATTCATCAGCAGTTGCTTCGTTACGGGACTGGTGGGCAATTGATTGTCAATCCAGGTTCGATTGGGCAACCTTTCTTTCTAGATACCCATTTGCGGAAGGACTTGCGAGCCCAGTATATGGTTTTGGAGTTCGATGATAAGGGCTTGGTAGATATGGACTTCCGACGGGTAGACTACGATGTGGCAGCTGAATTGCAGTTGGCTAAAGACCTCAAACTTCCCTATTTTGAGGTTTATTATGAAAGTCTGGTCAATGGTATCCACCATACTCATCATCAGGAATTTTTGAGAGAATTGGCCCAGCAAGAGGGCTACGATAGGGAGTTAGATGCCTGGTTGAAAAGTGGTAACGATTGACATTACAACTAAAAAGGGTATAATAATAGAAAAAGAAGAGTAGAGGCAGGGTAGCCTCGTAAAAAGGAGAAGAGGATGCAAATTCCAAGTAGATTTACCATTGCGACTCATATGCTGATAATCATTGCCCTCAAGGGAAAGGAAAGCAAGGTGACCAGTGATTTTCTGGCTGCTAGTGTCGGGGTCAATCCAGTCATTATCAGAAAGACCTTGTCCCAGTTGAAGAAGGCAGAGCTGATTTCAGTAGCGCGTGGAACAGGTGGGACAGAGATTGTCAAGGATCTCAAAGACATTAGTCTATTAGATGTTTATCAGGCTGTTGAGTGTCTGGGTAAGACTGGTCAACTCTTCAGTTTTCATGACAATCCAAATCCAAATTGCCCAGTAGGTGCTCGTATTCATGATGTTTTGGATCAAAAATTGGAGAGAATCCAGCTGGCGATGGAGACTGAACTTGGTCAGACCAGTCTAGAGCAAGTCGTGGCCGACGCAGAGAGTCAGATGAAGGATTAAGAGGGATAGATGCCTGCAAATGAAACTCAAAACACTGCTAGAAATCTGGCAGTGTTTTTTGAGATTGCGTAGAAAAAACTCCTGGGAAATTCCAGGAGAGTATGAGTGGTTATTTGAACTTGAATCCTTCGTAAATAAGCTCTGCTTTTGGATTTTGTTTCTTAATCTGTTTGGCAAGTAACTTCATCATAGAAAGAGGACCACACATATAGACGGTTGCATGTTCGGGCACTTCTTCTTGCTCAAAATTAAGATAGCCGTCTTTCCTACTATCTACTAGATGGAGTTCAAAATTAGGGTTTTTCTGAGCATAGTCACGGAGCAAATCCAGGTAGACTGCATTTTCCTCTCCACGGAAGCTATAGTAGAAGTGAACCTGTTTATCCAAAATAGGAAGTTCACGGATGTAAGAGATGAAGGGGGTAATCCCAATGCCTCCAGCAATCCAAACCTGATTTTCTCGTCCTTCTTCTATGATCATGTGTCCGTAAGCTCTATCTACGCTTACTTTGCTGCCGACTTGAAGATTGTCATAGATATTCTTGGTATGGTCACCTGAATTTTTGACAGTAAAGTAAAGAGTTTGACCGTGACCTCCTGAGATAGAAAAGGGATGCGGAGCACTTTCAAAGCCTTCTTGGAAAATCTTTAGGAAGGCAAATTGTCCTGATTGATAGTTGAAAGGTCTGCTAAGATGGATTTGAATTTCTATAGTATCGTGATTTAAGAGTTTGAGATTGGTAATTTTCCCTAGATAGGGGAAGCCAATCTTTTGATATAGAAAAATGATATAAAAACCAGCTAGTAAGCCTAAAAGGGCATAGCTACCAACAAGAAAACTTAGAAGATTAAATGTGAGAAGACGATTGCCCATGATCATGTAGACATGAAAGAGTCCGAAAATATAAGCTAGGTAAACCAGGCGGTGAATCCATCTCCAAGCTTCGTATTGGATGTATTTGCCTAAATAGGCGACGAGGATGATGCTGACAAAGATATAGATGGCAAGATTGCCAAACTGAGCAGCTAAACGAGATCCCCACAAACCGCCCATACTAAAGTTATGAAAGATGAGTAGGATGACGGATAGAAAGGCTGTGAATTTGTGGACGGTGTAGATCTTCTCCAAACCGTGAAACCAGCTTTCTAGTAGGGGGAGACGAGTGGCTAGGATAAAAGTCAGAGATAGGCTTGTTAAAGCTAGTCCTGGAATCATGAATTGGGGAGAAGTGTTCATCCAAGCAAAAAGAGTCAAGATAAAACTAGCTATGATAAAGAGTAGTCCTTTGATTGATTTCATAGAAAATTCCATTTCATTTAGATTTTGATTTGTTGTAAACAAATTTGTTACATTTTATCATAGAAAAAGTATGGTGTCAAATTGAGGTCTATAAATATCTACTATCATCAAAAAAACTCTCCAATTTAACTGGAGAGTTGCTGTTTATACTCAATGAAAATCAAAGAGCAAACTAGGAAGCTAGCCGCAGGCTGTACTGGAGTACGGCAAGGTGAAGCTGACGTGGTTTGAATTTGATTTTCGAAGAGTATTATTCTGCAGCTTGTTGCCAACGTTTGGCTAGCATATGAGACAGGCTAGAAATGGCTAGGTTGAAGCTGAAGTAGATGAGGGCAATCAGGATATACAGACTGAAGACTTGCTCTGGTTCGAAATAACGGCCCATGAGAATTTGGCTAGCTCCAAAGAGTTCTTGTAGGGCGATAACAGAGTAGAGAAGACTGGTATCCTTAATCACGGTAACAAACTGAGAAATGATGGCTGGCAACATTTTACGAATGGCTTGTGGGAGAATGATGTGGTAGAGGATTTGGGCTGAGGTGAATCCTTGCGACATTCCTGCTTCGTATTGTCCCTTGTCCACAGCATTGAGACCGCCTCGGATAATCTCAGCTAGGGCTGCTGATGTAAAGAGGGTGAAGGCAGTGATTCCTGCTGGTGTTGACTTCATCTTGAAAACCAAAAAGATGGTGAAAATCCAGAGGAGGTTGGGAACGTTACGCACAAACTCGATGTAAATGCTGGAGATGATTCGTAAGACAGGATTTTTGCCATTTCTCATGACGGCTAGCACCGTACCAATGAGGGTAGAGAGGATGATGGCAATCAGAGAAATGTAGAGGGTCAAGCCAAATCCTTTAAAGATAAAGACTAGGTTATCTGGGGTCAAAACTTCTAAAATAGATTCCATAGTAACCTCCTAAAGTGAATAGGCTTTTTTGTTGGCTTGCTCCATCTTACGACCAAACTGGGCAACAGGGAAGCATAGAGAAAAGTAGAGAAGGGCAGCGCCTAAAAATGCTGGAATGTAGTTTCCGTTAAGAGCTGACCAAGATTTGGTCACAAACATCAAGTCCACTCCAGAGATGATAGCGACTGTAGAGGTATTCTTGATGAGGTTAACAATTTGGTTGGTCAAAGGAGGGAGAATGATACGGAAGGCTTGAGGCAAGATAATCAAGCGCATGGCACTGATATAGGTAAACCCTTGCGACAAGGCGGCTTCCATCTGACCGCTAGGAATAGACTGAATGCCTGAGCGAATTACCTCGGCGATATAGGCGCCGTGATAGAGTCCCACGCAGAGAACAGCCGTCCAATAAATCGGAATCATGATGGTGTGGTCACTGATAAGAGGTAGGCCGTAAAAAACGATTACAAACTGCACTAAGAGGGGAGTATTTTGGTAAAACTCGACAAAGATGCGAGCCAAAATTCTCAATATTGGACGTTTGCTGGTTGACATGGCTCCAAAGAAGATGCCTAAAACCATGGCGAGGATAAAGGATCCAATTGCTAGGGCAAGGGTGAAGAGGAAACCATTGAAAAATTGTCCAAAATCCTGAAAATAGGCTGTCCAAGATGATAAATCTGTCATGGGGTATCCTCCTTAATCTGCAGTATGGCTAGATGGTTTGAGCTTGTAACGGTCATAAAGTTTCTGCAAACTACCATCCTTGCTCCATTTAGTAACCAAGTTATCAAGATAATTGTTTAGCTCGGTATTTGATTTCTTGGTAACGATACCGTAGTCAGATGGCTTGAAACTATCATCTAGTAGTTCTGTCCGCTTACTGATGTAGCCAGATAGGATAGAACGGTCAACGGAAAAGGCATCGATACGGTGAGCATGAAGGGAAGTAATCAATTCGGGGTAGGAACCAAGTTCGACGAATTTAAACTTCAAGCCTTTCTTTGTACCCAGTTCAGTAATCAGGCGTTGGGTAATGGAGCCTTGGGCAACTCCGATGGTTTTGCCGTTTAGGTCCTCAATATTTTTGATTTTGGCTGACTTATTGACCAAAAAGCCAGAAGCATCTGTGTAGTAAGGGCTGGTGAAGTTGTAGAGTTTTTTACGTTCGTCTGTGATGGTAAAGGTTGCGATATCCATATCGACCTGTTCATTGTCTAGGAGTGGTCCACGGGTTTGAGCGGTAACAGGCACATAACGAACCTTAACCTTGAGCTCATCAGCTACCATCTTGGCCAAGTCGGTTTCGATACCAGAATAGGTCCCTGTCTTAGGATCCTTGTAGCCAAAATTGGGAACGTCTTGTTTCACACCGACAACTAGCTCGCCTCTCTTTTGAATGTCTGCGACACTGGTATCAGCCAGGACTGGTTTTGCAGCAGCAAGGCCGAAAAGGCTAATCAATATTGCTGATAAAAAGAATTTCTTTTTCATAGGCGCCTCCTTATTTGACTTTGTCACTTTCGTGGTTGATAATTTTGCTGAGGAATTGTTGAGCACGAGGTTCGCTTGGATTGTCGAAAAAGTCATCGACATCGGTCGTATCTACTAAAACCTCTCCGTCAGCCATAAAGATGATTCGGTCAGCAACTTCACGGGCGAAGCCCATTTCATGGGTAACGACAATCATATTCATACCATCGTGGGCCAATTTTTGCATAACTGCCAGAACATCGCCGATGGTTTCAGGGTCAAGAGCAGATGTTGGCTCATCAAAGAGGAGGAGTTCAGGATGCATAGCGAGTCCACGTGCGATGGCAATCCGTTGTTTTTGTCCACCAGAAAGCATGGCTGGATAAGAATCTTTCTTGTCCCACATATTTACAAATTCCAGATATTTTTGGGCTGTCTTTTCAGCTTCTTTTTTATCAATTCCTAAAACTTTTATGGGCGCTAGTGTTACGTTTTCTAACACTGTTTTATGCGGATAAAGGTTAAAATGCTGGAAAACCATACCGACTTCCTTACGAAGAGGCACCAAATCTTTCTGGCTGGCACCAGCAACTTGGTGACCATTTACTAAAAGACTTCCTTTGTCTACAGCCTCCAAACCATTGATGGTGCGGATAAGAGTGGACTTCCCAGAACCAGAAGGGCCTAGGAGGACAACGACTTGCCCTTTTTCAAAACGGAGATTGATGTCGCGGAGTGCGTGGTAGTCTCCGTAATATTTTTCGACATGTTCAAATTCTACTAAAGCCATAAGGAATCTCCTTTGTGTTAGATTTTATAACATGATTCTACACCAAAAGATTTTTCTTGTCAAATCATATCAGAAAAAAGTTAGTAAAATTTTTGTAGAAAGCAATCAGGATAGAGAAAAAGCCTAAATCATGTTATAATGAAGCAATAGAATTCTTAGAAAGAGTGGATGTCTTTTTGATAACACCTACTTATGAATGGCAGTTTGCCCCGCAGGTAGAAGATGCGGATTTTACAAAGATAGCCAAGAAGGCTGGACTGGGTCCTGAGGTGGCTCGGTTATTATTTGAGAGAGGGATTCAGGACCAAGAAAGTCTGCAGAAGTTTTTAGAACCTTCCTTGGAGGACTTGCATGACCCTTATCTACTCCATGATATGGATAGGGCCGTAGCACGCATTCGTCAGGCCATTGAAGAAGGGGAAAATATTCTCGTTTACGGTGATTATGATGCGGATGGTATGACTTCGGCTTCGATTGTTAAGGAAAGTTTGGAACAGCTTGGTGCCGAGTGCCGGGTTTATCTTCCCAATCGTTTTACCGACGGTTATGGACCTAATGCCAGTGTTTACAAATATTTTATCGAACAAGAAGGAATTTCCTTGATTGTGACGGTGGACAATGGGGTTGCTGGTCATGAGGCCATTGAACTGGCCCAGTCTATGGGAGTGGATGTCATTGTGACAGACCATCATTCCATGCCTGAAACCTTACCAGATGCCTATGCCATTGTCCATCCTGAACATCCTGATGCGGACTATCCTTTCAAATATTTGGCTGGTTGTGGAGTGGCTTTCAAGTTGGCTTGTGCCCTGTTAGAAGAAGTGCAAGTGGAATTGCTTGATTTGGTCGCTATTGGTACCATTGCAGATATGGTGAGTTTGACGGATGAGAACCGTATCTTGGTTCAGTATGGTCTGGAAATGTTGGGCCATACTCAGCGCATTGGTTTACAAGAGATGCTGGGCATGGCTGGGATTGCTGCTAACGAAGTAACAGAAGAAACGGTTGGTTTTCAGATTGCCCCTCGTTTGAATGCCTTGGGCCGCTTGGATGATCCCAATCCTGCCATTGATTTGTTGACTGGATTTGACGACGAGGAAGCTCACGAGATTGCCCTCATGATTCACCAGAAAAACGAAGAGCGCAAGGAAATCGTCCAGTCTATCTATGAAGAAGCTAAGACCATGGTGGACCATGAGAAGAAGGTCCAAGTCTTGGCCAAGGAAGGCTGGAATCCTGGGGTTCTAGGAATCGTGGCTGGACGCTTGCTGGAAGAACTAGGGCAGACAGTCATCGTTCTTAATATAGAAGATGGTCGTGCCAAGGGTAGTGCTCGTAGTGTGGAAGCGGTCGATATTTTTGAAGCCCTAGATCCCCATCGCGACCTCTTTATCGCATTTGGCGGTCATGCTGGCGCAGCAGGAATGACGCTGGAAGTGGAGAAACTTTCAGATTTATCTCAGGTCTTGGAAGACTATGTCCGTGAAAAAGGTGCAGATGCTGCTGGCAAGAACAAGTTAAATCTAGGTGAAGAACTGGATTTGGAGACACTTAGCTTGGAAACGGTCAAAAGTTTTGAACGTTTAGCACCTTTTGGCATGGACAATCAGAAACCTGTCTTTTATATAAAAGATTTTCAGGTCGAAAGTGCTCGTACTATGGGAGCAGGTAACGCCCATCTCAAGCTGAAAATTTCCAAGGGTGAAGCTAGTTTTGAAGTGGTAGCATTTGGACAAGGTAGATGGGCAACAGAATTTGCTCAAACCAAGAATCTAGAGTTGGCAGTCAAATTGTCTGTCAACCAATGGAATGGCCAAACTGCCCTGCAGTTGATGATGGTGGATGCGCGTGTGGAGGGTGTTCAACTCTTTAACATCCGTGGGAAGAATGCAGTCTTGCCAGAAGGAGTTCCAGTCTTGGATTTTGCTGGAGGAGTGCCAGATATAGCGACTAGTGAAGCTGTTGTCGTAAAAACTATTCCTGAGGATATTACCCTGCTGAAGACCATTTTTCAGGAACAGAATTTCTCTGCTGTCTATTTCAAAAATGACATTGACAAGGCCTATTATCTGACAGGTTATGGGACTAGAGATCAGTTTGCCAAATTGTACAAGACCATCTATCAGTTCCCAGAGTTTGATATTCGCTACAAACTGAAGGATTTGGCAGCCTATCTCAATATCCAACAAATCTTGCTGGTTAAGATGATTCAAGTATTTGAAGAGCTAGGCTTTGTGACCATCAAAGATGGTGTCATGACAGTCAATAAAGAGGCACCAAAGCGGGAAATCGGAGAAAGTCTGATTTACCAAAATCTCAAACAAACCGTCAAAGACCAAGAAATGATGGCGCTGGGTACCGTGCAAGAAATTTATGACTTTTTAATGAAAAAAGAATAGCATATAGGAAAGAGTTGGGCAACCAGCTCTTTTTTGAAAACAAATCTTCATTTTGAAAATCATCAAAAAAATGGTATAATGGTAGGAAAAGATTCGGCTAAAAGTAATAGTGCTTTTAGAATAAGAGGGTAAGCAACCCTATAATCAAGATAAACTAAGCTTTCGGAGGAAAAATGAGTAATATCAGTTTAACAACACTTGGTGGTGTACGTGAAAATGGGAAAAATATGTATATCGCTGAAATCGATGGGTCTATTTTCGTATTGGATGCAGGTCTGAAATACCCTGAAAATGAACAACTAGGGGTGGACGTAGTGATTCCAAATATGGACTACCTTTTTGAAAATAGCGATCGTATCGCAGGAGTCTTCTTGACCCACGGCCATGCGGATGCCATTGGTGCTCTGCCTTATCTCTTAGCTGAAGCCAAGGTACCTGTATTTGGCTCTGAGTTGACCATTGAGTTGGCAAAACTTTTTGTCAAAGGAAATGATACAGTTAAGAAATTCAATGATTTCCATGTTATCGATGAGGATACGGAGATTGATTTTGGAGGGACGGTGGTGTCCTTCTTCCGTACGACCCACTCTATCCCAGAAAGTCTGGGTGTGGTTTTGAAGACAGCTGA
This sequence comes from Streptococcus sp. KR, assembly GCF_002238115.1. Classification (GTDB taxonomy): domain Bacteria; phylum Bacillota; class Bacilli; order Lactobacillales; family Streptococcaceae; genus Streptococcus. Next base: position 23,481 of record NZ_NGVM01000010.1, read on the forward strand.
AGGTAGCATCGTTTATACAGGTGACTTCAAATTTGACCAGACGGCTAGTGAATCCTATGCGACAGACTTCGCTCGTTTGGCAGAAATCGGTCGTGATGGAGTTCTAGCTCTTCTTAGCGATTCAGCAAATGCAGATAGCAATATCCAAGTGGCTAGTGAAAGTGAAGTTGGGGATGAGATCACTCAAACCATTTCTGATTGGGATGGACGTATTATCGTTGCAGCAGTAGCTAGCAACCTCTCTCGTATCCAGCAGGTGTTTGACGCTGCGGATGCAACAGGTCGTCGTGTGGTTTTGACAGGATTTGATATTGAAAATATCGTCCGTACTGCTATTCGTCTTAAGAAATTGTCTCTAGCTAACGAGAGTCTTTTGATTAAGCCAAAAGATATGTCTCGCTTTGAAGACCATGAGTTGATCATCCTTGAGACGGGTCGTATGGGTGAGCCAATCAATGGTCTTCGCAAGATGTCGATTGGCCGCCACCGTTATGTGGAAATCAAGGACGGTGATTTGGTCTATATCGTAACCACTCCGTCTATCGCCAAAGAAGCAGTCATGGCGCGTGTGGAAAACATGATTTACCAAGCTGGCGGAGTTGTCAAACTGATCACTCAAAGCTTGCGTGTGTCAGGCCACGGAAATGCGCGTGATTTGCAGCTGATGATTAATCTCTTGCAACCCAAGTATCTCTTCCCAATTCAAGGGGAATACCGTGAGTTGGATGCCCATGCTAAGGCTGCTATGGCCGTCGGGATGCTGCCAGAACGCATTTTCATCCCTAAAAAGGGAACCAGCATGGCTTATGAGAATGGGGACTTTGTCCCAGCTGGCTCGGTTTCGGCAGGGGATGTCTTGATTGACGGGAATGCCATTGGTGATGTTGGTAATGTAGTCCTTCGTGACCGTAAGGTCTTGTCAGAGGATGGTATTTTCATCGTAGCAATCACCGTTAACCGTCGTGAGAAGAAAATTGTGGCCAAGGCTCGTGTTCACACGCGTGGATTTGTTTATCTCAAGAAGAGTCGCGATATTCTCCGTGAAAGTTCAGAATTGATTAACCAAACGGTAGAAGACTATCTTCAAGGAGATGACTTTGACTGGGCAGATCTAAAAGGGAAGGTTCGTGATAATCTGACCAAGTATCTCTTTGACCAAACCAAGCGTCGTCCAGCTATTTTACCAGTAGTCATGGAAGCAAAATAATCGTTGAAATAAACAGAGAGAAAGTCGAGTTTCGGCTTTTTCTTATAGAAAAATAGAGGAAAAAATTATGGCAGTAATGAAAATCGAGTATTACTCACAAGTTTTGGATATGGAGTGGGGAGTGAATGTCCTCTATCCTGATGCTAATCGAGTGGAAGAACCAGATTGTACAGATATCCCTGTCTTGTACCTTTTGCACGGGATGTCTGGCAACCATAATAGTTGGCTCAAGAGGACCAATGTAGAACGCTTACTTCGAGGAACCAATCTTATCGTTGTTATGCCCAATACCAGCAACGGTTGGTACACAGATACTCAGTATGGTTTTGACTATTACACAGCTCTAGCAGAGGAATTGCCACAGGTTCTAAAACGCTTCTTCCCTAACATGACCAGCAAGCGTGAAAAGACCTTTATCGCTGGTCTTTCTATGGGAGGCTATGGCTGCTTCAAACTGGCTCTTGCTACAAATCGTTTTTCTCACGCAGCTAGTTTTTCAGGTGCCCTTAGTTTTCAAGATTTTTCTCCTGAAAGCCAAGATTTGGGAACACCAGCTTATTGGAGGGGTGTGTTTGGAGAAATTAAAGACTGGACAACTAGTCCCTATTCTCTAGAAAGTCTGGCTAAAAAATCGGATAAAAAGACCAAGCTTTGGGCTTGGTGTGGTGAACAGGATTTCTTGTATGCAGCCAATAATCTGGCAGTGAAAAACCTCAAAAAAATAGGATTTGATGTGACCTATAGCCATAGCGCTGGAACTCACGAGTGGTATTATTGGGAAAAACAATTGGAACGGTTTCTAGCAACTCTGCCAATTGATTTCAAATTAGAAGAGAGATTGTCATAATTTAGCTTTCTTTCAGCTTGTTTTAGTAAAATAGACTTTATTTGCTAGAAAGGTGGAGGGAAATGCGCTGGATTTTTCGTTTGATAGGGGCTTTCTTTTCTTTTGTGTGGCGTTTGTTTTGGCGCCTGATTTGGATAGTTGTAATCTTATGTGCTCTTGCTTTCGGTCTTCTCTGGTATCTGAACGGGGATTTTCAAGGAGCGCTAAAGCAAGCAGAACGGTCAGTCAAGATTGGTCAACAAAGTATTGACCAATGGGAAAAAACTGGGCAACTGCCTAAGTTGAGCCAGACAGATAGCCACCAACACTCTGAAGGAAGGTGGCCACAGGCTTCTGCTCGTATTTACCTGGATCCCCAGATGGATTCACGCTTTCAAGAAGCTTATGTAGAAGCAATTCAGAACTGGAATCAAACAGGTGCTTTTAACTTTGAAATTGTGACTGAGTCTAGTAAGGCAGATATTATGGCTACGGAGATGAATGACGGAGGCACTCCTGTGGCAGGAGAGGCAGAAAGTCAGACCAATCTATTAACGGGGCAATTCTTGTCTGTAACGGTACGGTTGAATCATTATTATCTGTCCAATCCTAACTATGGCTATTCATATGAGCGCATTGTCCATACGGCAGAACATGAGTTGGGGCATGCGATTGGCTTGGACCATACAGATGAAAAGTCTGTCATGCAACCAGCAGGTTCCTTTTATGGTATCCAGGAAGAGGATGTTGAAAGACTTCGAAAATTATATGAGACCAATGAGTAGGGAACAATCTTTCCCTACTTTTTTGCTATAATGGAATTATGAACAACTTGATTAAATCAAAACTAGAGCTCTTGCCGACCAGCCCTGGTTGCTACATTCACAAGGATAAAAACGGCACTATTATCTATGTAGGAAAGGCTAAAAATCTGCGTAACCGCGTGAGGTCCTATTTCCGAGGGAGTCACGATACCAAGACAGAGGCCTTGGTATCTGAAATTGTGGATTTTGAATTTATTGTTACGGAGTCTAATATTGAGGCACTTCTCCTAGAAATCAACCTGATTAAGGAAAACAAGCCCAAGTACAATATCATGCTCAAGGATGACAAGTCCTATCCCTTCATCAAAATCACTAATGAGCGCTATCCTCGCTTGATTATCACTCGTCAGGTCAAAAAGGACGGAGGTCTCTACTTTGGACCTTATCCAGATGTGGGGGCAGCCAATGAAATCAAGCGATTGCTGGATCGGATTTTCCCTTTTCGCAAGTGTACGAATCCACCATCTAAGGTCTGTTTTTACTACCATATCGGTCAATGTATGGCCCACACCATCTGTAAGAAGGATGAGGACTATTTCAAGTCCATGGCTCAGGAGGTTTCTGATTTCCTAAAAGGGCAGGATGACAAAATTATCGATGACTTAAAGGGAAAAATGGCAGCGGCAGCTCAGACTATGGAATTTGAACGTGCAGCGGAATACCGTGACCTAATTCAGGCTATTGGAACCCTTCGGACCAAGCAACGGGTTATGGCTAAGGATCTCCAAAATCGGGATGTCTTTGGCTACTATGTGGACAAGGGATGGATGTGTGTTCAGGTTTTCTTTGTTCGTCAGGGCAAGCTCATTGAGCGAGACGTTAATCTTTTCCCCTACTACAATGATCCGGATGAGGATTTTTTGACCTATGTGGGACAATTTTATCAAGAAAAATCTCATCTTGTACCCAATGAAGTATTGATTCCGCAGGATATCGATGAAGAAGCCGTTAAGGCTTTGGTGGATACCAAGATTGTCAAACCCCAGCGTGGAGAGAAAAAGCAACTGGTCAATTTGGCTATAAAGAATGCTCGAGTCAGTCTAGAGCAGAAGTTCAATCTGTTAGAAAAATCTGTCGAAAAGACCCAAGGAGCTATTGAAAATCTAGGACGCTTGCTCCAAATTCCGACTCCAGTTCGCATCGAGTCCTTCGATAATTCTAATATCATGGGAACTAGTCCTGTTTCAGCCATGGTTGTCTTTGTCAACGGAAAACCTAGTAAGAAAGATTACCGTAAGTATAAAATCAAGACCGTAGTCGGGCCAGACGACTATGCCAGTATGAGAGAAGTCATTCGCAGGCGCTATGGTCGAGTACAGCGTGACGGTTTGACTCCTCCAGATTTGATTGTCATCGATGGGGGACAAGGTCAGGTCAATATCGCCAAGCAAGCCATCCAAGAAGAGCTGGGTTTGGACATTCCAATTGCAGGTCTGCAAAAGAATGACAAGCACCAAACCCATGAATTACTTTTTGGTGATCCGCTTGAGGTGGTGGAGTTATCTCGCAATTCTCAGGAATTCTTCCTCCTCCAACGCATTCAAGATGAGGTGCACCGCTTTGCTATCACTTTCCATCGCCAACTGCGCTCCAAAAATTCCTTTTCATCACAATTGGATGGCATTGACGGTCTAGGACCTAAACGCAAGCAAAATCTCATGAAGCATTTCAAGTCTTTGACTAAAATCAAGGAAGCCAGTGTGGATGAGATTGTCGAAGTTGGAGTACCAAGAGCAGTAGCAGAGGCTGTGCAAAACAAGTTGAACCCGCATGAAACAGAAACCTTGCCTCAAGTGGCAGAAGAAAGAGTAGATTACCAAATGGAAGGAAACCACAATGAAACATAAAATCGCAATTTTATCAGATATTCATGGCAATGCGACAGCCTTAGAAGCAGTGATCGCAGATGCTAAAAATCAAGGAGTCAGTGAATACTGGCTTCTGGGAGATATTTTTCTTCCTGGTCCAGGTGCAAATGACTTGGTCGCTCTGTTAAAGGAACTTCCTATCACAGCAAGTGTTCGAGGCAATTGGGACGATTGTGTCCTTGAGGCCTTGGATGGGGAATACGGTTTGGAAAATCCACAAGAAATCCAATCAATGCGAATGACCCAGTTTTTGATGGAGCGAATGAATCCTGCAACGATTGTCTGGCTACGAAGCTTGCCTTTGCTGGAAAAGAAAGAAATTGAAGGACTGCGCTTTTCTATCTCTCATAATTTACCTGACAAAAATTATGGGGGTGACTTGTTGGTTGGGAATGATACAGAAAAATTTGACCAGCTACTAGATGCGGAAACCGACGTGGCAGTCTATGGTCATGTTCACAAGCAATTGCTTCGTTATGGAAGTCAGGGGCAACAAATCATCAATCCAGGTTCGATTGGCATGCCCTATTTTAATTGGGAGGCGTTAAAAAATCACCGTGCCCAGTATGCCGTGATAGAAGTTGAAGATGGGGAATTGGTAAATATCCTATTTCGCAAAGTCGCTTATGACTACGAAGCGGAGTTGGAATTGGCCAAGTCCAAGGGCCTTCCCTTTATCGAAATGTATGAAGAGCTACGTCGTGAAGATAACTATCAGGGGCACAATCTGGAACTCTTAGCAGGCTTAATAGAAAAGCATGGGTATGTAGAGGATGTGAAGAATTTCTTGGAGGCTATAAAGTCAGAATATAAGATAGACTAGTTTCTTTAAGTAACTGAAAATTAATTGGAACTGGATGAGGGGATTCCTGATTTAAATGATTTTCTTCATTCAGTTGCTTATCCTTGTTCCAGTTTGTCTCTACGAAAAATCCCTGCAAGCTCTTTCAAATTATGGTAGAATGGAAGCAATAGAATTAGAAAAGGAAATCGATTATGAAATTTCTTGAATTAAATAAAAAACGTCATGCGACCAAGCATTTCACTGATAAGCCAGTGGATCCCAAAGATGTGCGTACGGCTATCGAAATTGCAACCTTGGCTCCAAGTGCCCATAACAGCCAGCCTTGGAAATTTGTGGTGGTACGTGAGAAAAATGCCGAACTGGCAAAATTGGCTTACGGTTCCAACTTTGAGCAGGTATCATCAGCGCCTGTAACCATTGCCCTGTTTACGGATACAGACCTTGCCAAACGTGCTCGTAAGATTGCCCGAGTTGGTGGTGCTAACAATTTCTCAGAAGAACAACTTCAATACTTCATGAAAAATTTGCCAGCTGAATTTGCGCGCTACAATGAACAACAAGTCAGCGACTACCTAGCCCTCAATGCAGGTTTGGTTGCTATGAACTTGGTTCTCGCTCTTACAGACCAAGGAATCGGCTCAAATCTGATTCTTGGTTTTGACAAATCAAAAGTCAACGAAGTTTTGGATATTGAAGGCCGTTTCCGTCCAGAACTCTTGATTACAGTGGGTTACACAGACGAGAAATTGGAACCAAGCTACCGCTTGCCAGTAGATGAAATCATCGAGAAAAGATAGAAGGAAGATAATATGACAGCAATTGATTTTACAGCAGAAGTAGAAAAACGCAAAGAAGACCTCTTGGCTGACTTATTTAGCCTTTTAGAAATCAACTCAGAACGAGATGATAGCAAGGTTGATGCTGAGCATCCATTTGGGCCTGGTCCAGTAAAAGCCTTGGAGAAATTCCTTGAAATCGCAGACCGTGATGGATATCCAACTAAGAATGTTGATAACTACGCAGGACATTTTGAGTTTGGTGATGGAGAAGAAGTTCTCGGAATCTTTGCTCATATGGATGTGGTGCCTGCTGGTAGCGGTTGGGACACAGACCCTTACACACCAACTATCAAAGATGGTCGTCTTTATGCGCGTGGTTCTTCTGATGACAAGGGACCTACAACAGCTTGTTACTATGGTTTGAAAATCATCAAAGAATTGGGCCTTCCAACTTCTAAAAAAGTTCGCTTCATCGTTGGAACGGACGAAGAATCAGGCTGGGCAGACATGGACTACTACTTCGAGCATGTAGGACTTGCGAAACCAGACTTTGGCTTCTCTCCAGACGCTGAATTCCCTATCATCAACGGTGAAAAAGGAAATATCACGGAATATCTCCACTTTGCAAGTGAAAATGCAGGTGCTGCCCGTCTTCATAGTTTCACAGGTGGTTTGCGTGAAAATATGGTGCCTGAATCAGCAACAGCGGTTGTTTCAGGCGACTTGGCTGACTTGCAAGCTAAACTAGATACTTTTGTTGCAGAACACAAACTTAGAGGAGAACTCCAAGAAGAAGCTGGTCAATACAAGGTGACGATCATTGGTAAATCAGCCCATGGTGCTATGCCTGCTTCAGGTGTTAATGGTGCAACTTACCTTGCCCTCTTCCTTAGCCAGTTTGACTTTGCTGGTTCAGCCAAAGACTACCTTGACATCGCTGGTAAAATTCTCTTGAACGACCATGAGGGTGAAAATCTCAAGATTGCTCATGTGGATGAAAAGATGGGTGCTCTTTCTATGAATGCAGGAGTCTTCCGCTTCGATGAAACAAGTGCTGACAATACCATTGCCCTTAATATCCGCTATCCAAAAGGAACAAGTCCAGAACAAATCAAGTCAATCCTTGAAAACTTGCCAGTTGCTTCTGTTAGCCTTTCTGAACACGGTCATACCCCTCACTATGTGCCAATGGAAGATCCACTTGTGCAAACCTTGTTGAATGTTTATGAAAAACAAACTGGTCTTAAAGGTCACGAGCAAGTCATCGGTGGTGGAACCTTTGGTCGTTTGCTCGAACGCGGAGTTGCCTACGGTGCCATGTTCCCAGACTCAATTGACACCATGCACCAAGCCAATGAATTTATCGCCTTGGATGATCTCTTCCGAGCAGCAGCAATTTATGCCGAAGCTATTTATGAATTGATCAAATAAAACGATAGAAGTCTGAGATCTTATGCTTAGACTTCTTTTTGGAGGGAAAGTAGATGTCTCAAATTGAAAGAATCAAGCAGGCTATTATGGCGGATCCACAGAATGTCGACTATACAAAGCGTGGCATTGAGCCTCTCTTTGCAGCGCCAAAGACTGCTCGCATCAATATCATCGGTCAAGCGCCTGGTCTTAAAACCCAAGAAGCAGGCCTTTACTGGAAGGACAAAAGTGGCGATCGTTTGCGGGACTGGCTAGGTGTGGATGAAGATACCTTTTACAACTCAGGTTATTTTGCTGTTCTGCCTATGGATTTTTACTTTCCAGGACATGGTAAGTCAGGTGACCTGCCACCTCGAGCTGGCTTTGCCGAAAAATGGCATCCGCAGCTCTTGCAAGAATTACCAGATATCCAATTAACACTCTTGATTGGCCAGTACGCCCAAGCCTACTATTTACAGGAGAAAGTCAGTGGCAAGGTGACAGAACGGGTAAAACATTACCAGAACTACTTGCCAACCTATTTTCCACTAGTTCATCCCTCACCGCGAAATCAAATCTGGATGGCCAAAAATCCTTGGTTTGAGTCAGAAGTGGTGCCAGATTTGAAAAAAAGAATTAAAACCATTTTATAGTCAATGAAAATCAAAGAGCAAACTAGGAAGCTAGCCGCAGGCTGTACTTGAGTACGGTAAGGCGACGCTGATGTGGTTTGAATTTGATTTTCGAAGAGTATTAGGAGAAAAAGAATGAAAGAAATAACCTTTGACGCATTTTACCAGCTTTACCAAAATGACCAACTTTCTCTAGTGGACGTGAGAGAAGTGGAGGAGTTTGAAGCTCTTCATTTAGAAGGTGCCCAGAATCTTCCTCTGAGTCAATTAGCTGATACTTATGATCAATTGGACAAGGATCAGTTACATTATGTTATTTGTAAATCTGGAATGAGATCGGCGCGTGCTTGCCAATTCCTAGCTGACCAAGGTTATGAGGTTATCAATGTCCAAGGTGGAATGATGACTTTTGAAGAACTGTAAACAGTAGAATTTTCTCCTACTTAGTGTGATCTTGGTAGGGGATTTTATTTTTAGACAATTCTCATTTTTAAGAATCTTGAAAACATTCAATATTTACTTCGTGAAGCTTTTTTCATACTCCTATTCATGATATACTAGGTCAGTATTTTATAAATATGAAGGAGATTTTCATGGCTAAAAAAGGTGCCCTAACAGGTTTACTCCTGTTTGGAATATTTTTTGGTGCGGGGAACTTGATTTTTCCGCCTTCTCTAGGTGCTCTATCTGGAGAACATTTTCTTCCTGCTATCGCAGGTTTTGTCTTTTCAGGCGTCGGTATCGCCGTCTTGACTCTTATTATTGGAACGCTAAATCCTAAAGGATATATCTACGAGATTTCTACAAAGATAGCGCCTTGGTTTGCGACTCTATACCTCTCAGTTCTTTACTTGTCAATCGGTCCATTCTTTGCTATACCACGTACAGCTACAACAGCTTACGAAGTAGGGATTAGCCCTCTTTTATCGGATGCAAATAAAGGTCTTGGTTTGATTGTCTTTACAGTTCTGTATTTTGCAGCAGCCTATTTGATTTCGCTTAATCCATCAAAAATCTTAGACCGTATCGGCCGTATTTTAACGCCAGTCTTTGCAATCTTGATTGTTATCTTGGTTGTTCTGGGAGCTTTCAAATACGGTGGAACAAGTCCTCAAGCTTCTTCAGCTGCTTATCAAGCTTCTGCCTTTGGGACAGGTTTCCTAGAAGGTTACAATACCTTGGACGCCCTTGCTTCAGTTGCCTTTAGCGTAATTGCAGTTCAAACCTTGAAACAACTTGGATTTTCAAGTAAGAAAGAATACATTTCGACTATTTGGGTGATTGGTATCGTTGTTGCCCTTGCCTTTAGCGCTCTTTACATCGGTTTAGGTTTCCTTGGAAATCATTTCCCAGTACCAGCTGAAGCAATGAAGGGTGGAACACCAGGTGTTTACATCTTGTCACAAGCTACTCAAGAAATCTTTGGCTCAACAGCCCAACTCTTCCTTGCAGCTATGGTTACCGTAACCTGCTTCACAACAACAGTTGGTTTGATTGTGTCAACAGCTGAGTTCTTTAATGAACGCTTCCCACAAATCAGCTACAAGGTTTATGCGACAGCCTTTACCTTGATCGGATTTGCCATTGCTAATTTGGGTCTTGATGCGATTATCAAGTACTCCATTCCAGTACTGGTTATCTTGTACCCAATCACGATTGCTATCGTTATGATTGTCATTGTCAACAAATTTGTAGCTCTTTCAAAACCAGGTATGCAGCTGACAATTGCTGTTGTTACAGCTATTGCCATTGCAAGCGTATTAGGAAGCTCGTTTAAGGTTGAGTTTCTTGCGAATCTTGTCAATGCTCTTCCTTTTGCCAAGGCATCACTCCCATGGTTAGTACCAGCCGTTGTCGGAATCTTGCTCTCATTGGTTCTACCAAACAAGCAAGAAAGCGATGTTTTTGAGATGGAATAATCACTAAAATCACTTTTGTAGCCAAGTCTACAGGAGTGATTTTCTTTTTTTATCCGATGATAAATGTGTTATAATAGGTAGCAAAAGAGGTGAAGAAATGAATCAAACAGTAGAATACATCAAAGAACTGACAGCCATTGCGTCGCCAACGGGCTTCACTCGGGAGATTTCGGACTATTTAGTCAAGACTCTAGAAGGTTTTGGTTACCAGCCGGTTCGCACAGCTAAGGGTGGTGTCAATGTGACCATTAAAGGTCAAAATGATGAAGAGCATCGCTATGTGACTGCCCATGTGGATACGCTGGGGGCCATTGTCCGTGCTGTCAAACCAGACGGTCGTCTCAAAATGGACCGTATCGGTGGTTTTCCTTGGAACATGATTGAAGGTGAAAACTGTACCGTTCATGTAGCTAGCACAGGTCAAAAGCTATCAGGAACCATCCTTATCCACCAAACTTCTTGCCATGTCTATAAGGATGCAGGAACTGCAGAACGCACCCAGGACAATATGGAAGTGCGTTTGGACGCCAAAGTAACAAATGAAAAAGAAACTCGTGCTCTTGGCATTGAGGTCGGTGATTTTATCAGTTTTGACTCACGAACTGTTGTGACGGATACAGGTTTTATCAAGTCTCGTCATTTGGATGACAAGGTCAGCGCAGCGATTTTGCTTAATCTGCTTCGTGTTTATAAGGAAGAGAAGATTGAATTGCCCGTAACAACCCATTTTGCTTTTTCAGTCTTCGAAGAAGTGGGGCACGGTGCTAACTCTAATATTCCTGCTCAGGTAGTAGAATATCTGGCTGTGGATATGGGAGCTATGGGGGATGATCAGCAAACAGACGAATATACAGTGTCTATCTGTGTCAAGGATGCTTCTGGACCTTATCACTATGACTTCCGTCAACATTTGGTTGCTTTGGCTAAAGAGCAAGATATTCCATTTAAACTGGATATCTATCCATTTTATGGTTCGGACGCTTCAGCAGCTATGTCTGCAGGGGCAGAAGTCAAACACGCCCTTCTCGGTGCTGGTATCGAGTCTAGCCATTCTTATGAGCGTACTCATATTGACTCGGTTGTCGCAACGGAACGTATGGTTGATGCTTATCTTAAGAGCGCATTGGTAGACTAATATGTGTTTGATTTGCCAGAGAATTGAACTCATCAAGAAGGGAGAAAATCCCTATTTTGTCAAAGAGTTGGAAACAGGCTATCTTGTGATCGGTGACCACCAGTATTTTGCAGGCTATAGTCTCTTTCTAGCCAAGGAACATGTCACCGAATTGCACCATTTGAAAAAGGAGACAAGACTCCGTTTTCTAGAAGAAATGAGTTTAGTCCAAGAGGCAGTTGCCAAGGCCTTTGCTGCTGAGAAAATGAATATCGAACTGCTAGGAAATGGTGATGCCCATCTTCATTGGCATCTTTTTCCTAGACGAAGAGGTGACATGAATGGTCACGGTCTCAAGGGGCGTGGGCCAGTCTGGTGGGTTCCCTTTGAAGAAATGACAGCAGAAACCTGCCAAGCAAAACCGGATGAGATTAAAAAATTAGTCAATTGTTTATCGCCAGAAGTAGACAACCTATTAGAAATAAAGGAGTAGAAATGAAAAAAAGATACCTTGTCTTGACAGCCTTGCTAGCCTTGGGTCTAGCAGCTTGTTCACAAGAAAAAGCAAAAAATGAAGATGGAGCAGCTAAGACAGAACAAACAGCCAAAGTTGATGGAACAGTCGGAAATAAGTCTCAAGAAGCTACCCAGAAAAAAGCAGAAGTGGTTAATAAGGGTGACTACTACAGTATCCAAGGGAAATACGATGAAATCATCGTAGCAAATAAACACTATCCATTATCGAAAGACTACAATCCAGGTGAAAATCCAACAGCCAAGGCTGAGTTGGTCAAACTCATCAAAGCGATGCAAGAGGCAGGCTTCCCAATTAGTGATCAATACAGTGGTTTTAGAAGTTACGAGACTCAGACTAACCTCTATCAAGATTATGTCAATAAAGATGGAAAGGCTGCAGCAGACCGTTACTCTGCCCGCCCTGGCTATAGCGAGCACCAGACAGGCTTGGCCTTTGATGTGATTGGGACAAATGGTGATTTGGTGACAGAAGAAAAAGCGGCCCAATGGCTCTTGGACCATGCGGCTGATTATGGTTTTGTTGTCCGTTATCTTAAAGGTAAGGAAAAGGAAACAGGCTATATGGCTGAGGAATGGCACCTTCGTTATGTCGGAAAAGAGGCTAAAGAGATTGCAGCTAGTGGCCTCAGTTTGGAAGAGTATTTCGGCTTTGAAGGTGGAGATTACGTCGATTAAAAAATAAACTTTTCTCTTGCAATTCCAGATAAATAGTGTATAATAGATGAGTATGTGTAAAGCATACTTGTGGGAGGTAAAAATCTTTAATTACCGCCAAAACCACAAAGGAGGATTTAAAAATGGCTAAAAAAGTCGAAAAACTTGTAAAATTGCAAATCCCTGCTGGTAAAGCTACACCAGCTCCACCGGTTGGACCTGCTCTTGGTCAAGCTGGTATCAACATCATGGGATTCACAAAAGAGTTCAACGCTCGTACAGCTGACCAAGCTGGTATGATCATTCCAGTTGTTATCTCAGTTTACGAAGATAAATCATTTACTTTTATCACTAAAACACCACCAGCTGCTGTTCTTTTGAAAAAAGCTGCAGGTGTTGAAAAAGGATCAGGTACACCTAACAAAACAAAAGTTGCTACAGTTACTCGTGCACAAGTACAAGAAATTGCAGAAACTAAGATGCCAGATTTGAACGCAGCAAACGTAGAGTCTGCAATGCGTATGATCGAAGGTACTGCTCGTTCTATGGGATTCACTGTTGTTGACTAATCAATAACACCCCCAATATAACCCGCAAGACTTCATCATTTCGAGAAGTGACGTGGGAGATGAAAATCGATTGAACCACTTACAAGGAGAATAGAAAATGGCTAAAAAAAGCAAACAACTTCGTGCTGCTCTTGAGAAAATCGACAGCACAAAAGCATACAGCGTAGAAGAAGCTGTAGCACTTGCAAAAGAAACTAACTTTGCAAAATTTGACGCAACTGTAGAAGTTGCTTACAACTTGAACATCGACGTTAAAAAAGCTGACCAACAAATCCGTGGAGCAATGGTATTGCCAAACGGTACTGGTAAAACTTCACGCGTTCTTGTTTTCGCACGTGGTGCAAAAGCTGAAGAAGCAAAAGCTGCTGGTGCAGACTTTGTTGGTGAAGATGACCTTGTTGCTAAAATCAACGACGGTTGGTTGGACTTCGACGTAGTTATCGCTACACCTGATATGATGGCTCTTGTTGGACGTCTTGGACGTGTCCTTGGGCCACGTAACTTGATGCCAAACCCTAAAACTGGTACTGTAACTATGGATGTTGCTAAAGCAGTTGAAGAGTCTAAAGGTGGTAAAATCACTTACCGTGCTGACCGTGCAGGTAACGTTCAAGCAATCATCGGTAAAGTATCATTTGAAGCTGAAAAATTGGTTGAAAACTTCAAAGCTTTCAACGAAACAATCCAAAAAGCAAAACCAGCTACAGCTAAAGGAACTTACGTAACAAACTTGACTATCACAACTACTCAAGGTGTTGGTATCAAAGTTGACGTAAACTCACTTTAATCAGTAGTTTATATCAGAGAACGAGTACGAAAGTGCTCGTTTTTTTAGTTACGACGGGCATTTCGTTCATCTGAGGTGTAAGTCCTCTGTGGGTACCATATACTAGTAAACCCAAAAGTGATTCCCAAGCCTGACTATTGTGAGTAGCTGATCGAACGGCATTAGGATAGACTGTTTAAGTCTGACGTTGGAAATAATAATCGGCAGAGAAAGAGATAGAGAAATCTTGGCTATACGAATAGGCACGTAATAGTAAAGCGTAGATAGCGGATAAGGAGGCCAGCAACTCTAAAGTACAAATATGTTGTCGTAACCTATATGCGTAAACTACGTGAGCAATTGAATTAGAACTAGAGAGGTGATTAATAGATTTATGCTATAGTCATGGCAGCTTGTATGCTTTTGATTCTAGTTTATCAAATAATAGATTAGAATTGTCAGACAATATCATTTTATGTTATAATGAAGAAAAAACAGAGGTGTTCAAATGTCAGAAGCAGGTCATAAGTTTTTAGCAAAACTGGGGAAAAAACGCTTACGTCCAGGTGGAAAACGTGCCACAGATTGGTTAATTGCGGAAGGAGGATTTTCAAAAGAAAAGAGAATACTAGAAGTTGCCTGCAATAGGGGAACTACAGCAATTGAGTTGGCACAGCGTTTTGGTTGCAAAATAACTGCTATTGATATGGATGGACAAGCCTTAGAAGTGGCTAAAAAATCTGCTGAAACGGCAGGTGTTGGTCATTTGATCAGATTTGAAAGAGCCAATGCAATGAAACTTCCTTATGAAGATGCTAGTTTTGATATTGTTATAAATGAAGCTATGCTGACTATGCAAGCCGATCAAGCTAAGAAAAAATGTGTAATGGAATATCTAAGGGTTTTAAAACCTGGAGGCCTTCTCTTGACACATGATGTGCTTCTTAAGGAAGCTAAAGAGTCTGTCAGACAGGAATTATCACAAGCAATTCATGTAAATGTAGGTCCCTTAACTCAAGATGGTTGGGAGCAAGTGATGATAGAATCAGGTTATCGTGATGTGAAAGTATTGACTGGGGAAATGACATTAATGAAATTATCAGGTATGATTTATGACGAAGGTTGGCTAGGAACTTTGAAAATTTGCGTAAATGCTTGTAAAAAGGAGAATAGAAAGCAGTTTTTAACTATGTATAAAATGTTTGCTAAGAATAAACAGAAATTGGGTTTTATTGCGATGGCTAGTTATAAATCGTCAAATCGTTAGATAATTATTGAAGTTAACTTTTCTTTTTTTCTTTCTTAAAAAATATGCTATAATAGAGAGTAAAAAACTTTGAAAGAAAGAAAAAGATGAATTTAAAAGATTACATTGCAACAATTGAAAATTATCCAAAGGAAGGTATTACTTTCCGAGATATCAGTCCTTTGATGGCTGATGGAAATGCTTATAGCTATGCTGTTCGTGAAATCGTTCAATATGCTACTGACAAGAAAATTGATATGATTGTGGGACCTGAGGCTCGTGGTTTTATCGTGGGCTGCCCAGTTGCCTTTGAGTTAGGAATTGGTTTTGCGCCTGTTCGTAAGCCAGGTAAATTGCCACGCGAAGTCATTTCTGCTGACTATGAAAAAGAGTACGGTATTGATACCTTGACTATGCATGCTGACGCCATCAAGCCAGGTCAACGTGTTCTTATCGTAGATGACCTCTTGGCAACAGGTGGAACTGTTAAGGCAACCATCGAGATGATTGAAAAACTTGGTGGTGTTGTAGCAGGTTGTGCCTTCCTTGTTGAATTGGATGACTTGAACGGCCGTGAAAAAATCGGTGACTACGATTACAAAGTTCTTATGCATTATTAATGAAAAACAGTCCCTAGGGCTGTTTTCTCTACATTAGGATATAAAAATAGACTATAGCTAGTTAGAGAAAAACTATAATTGAAAACTATATCTTCTTGCAGTATAATAAAAGGACTAAGTGTTTGAGATTTGACTTCAAACATATGCAATTATTCCTGAAAGAGTACAGTTAGGAGAGGGTTATGCCGATTCGAATTGATAAAAAATTGCCAGCTGTTGAGATTTTACGGACAGAGAACATCTTTGTCATGGATGATCAACGTGCGGCCCACCAAGATATTCGTCCCTTGAAAATTTTGATTTTAAACCTAATGCCCAAAAAAGTGGTCACAGAGACCCAGTTGTTGCGGCATTTAGCAAACACTCCTTTGCAATTGGACATAGACTTTCTCTATATGGAGAGTCACCGTTCCAAGACGACTCGTGCAGAGCATATGGAGACCTTTTATAAAACTTTTCCAGAAGTCAAGGATGAGTATTTTGATGGGATGATTATCACAGGGGCACCAGTTGAGCATTTACCATTTGAGGAAGTAGACTATTGGGAGGAATTTAGCCAGGTGCTTGAGTGGTCTAAGACCCATGTCTATTCGACCCTTCATATCTGTTGGGGAGCTCAGGCTGGACTCTATCTTCGCTATGGAGTGGAAAAACACCAGATGGACAGTAAGTTATCGGGTATCTATCCTCAGGACACTTTAAAGGAAGGGCATCTTCTCTTTAGAGGATTTGACGATAGCTACGTATCCCCTCATTCTCGGCATACGGAGATTTCTAAGGAAGAAGTCTTAAATAAAACCAATCTTGAGATTTTATCAGAGGGCCCGCAGGTTGGGGTTTCGATTTTGGCCAGTCGGGATTTACGAGAAATTTATAGTTTTGGGCATTTGGAGTATGACCGTGATACCTTGGCAAAAGAGTATTTTAGGGATCGTGATGCAGGTTTAGACCCACATATTCCAGAAAATTACTTTAAGGATGATGATGTTAATCAGACACCTTGTCTTTGTTGGTCTTCATCAGCAGCCCTCTTTTTCAGTAACTGGGTGAATTATGCGGTCTATCAGGAAACCCCTTTTGACTGGAGAAAAATAGAAGATGATGCATCCGCATTTGGGTATTTATAAGAGGAATTATGACATATTTAGACGCTTTTAAATCAGGGAACTTGGTTTTACCGAGTGCCCTGCTCTTGCATTTTAAGGAACTCTTTCCTTCTAGCGACGATTTTCTGGTCTGGCAATTTTTCTATTTGCAAAATACGACAGGCTTGGATGAAATGTCGCCAAGCCAGATTGCTGAAAGGATTGGCAAGGAGATTTCGGATGTCAATCAGGCCATTTCCAATCTGACGGAGAGGGGACTGCTTCAGTATCGAACCATCGAATTAAATGGTGAAATCGAATTGCTTTTTGATGCTAGTTTAGCTTTGGAACGTTTGGATGACTTGTTTGGAGTTGCTCATTCGAATTCAGATCAGTTGACACCTCAAAATCAACTCAAGGATTTGGTGGAAACCTTCCAACAGGAGTTGGGGCGCTTGTTGACGCCTTTTGAGATTGAGGATTTGACCAAGACACTAAAGGAAGATGGAACCAGTGCTGACTTGATTAAGGAAGCTCTTCGTGAAGCGGTTTTGAATGGAAAACCAAACTGGAAGTACATTCAGGCGATTTTAAGAAACTGGCGCCATGAAGGCATCAAAAGTGTGGCTCAAGTGGAGGCTAAACGAGCAGATAGAGAAGCAAGCAATCCTCAGTTGACACAGGTATCTGCAGATTTCAGAAATGCTATGGATCTCTGGAAGGATTAATCCATGTAAGCAGGCTTGAAATCCGAGTAAGATTTGCAAGCTGTGTATAATTGTGATAAAATAAATAGAAAATAAATTGAAAAAAGAGGTATGTGAAATGTCACGTAAACCATTTATCGCTGGTAACTGGAAAATGAACAAAAATCCAGAAGAAGCTAAAGCATTTGTTGAAGCAGTTGCATCAAAACTTCCTTCATCAGATCTTGTTGAAGCAGGTATCGCGGCTCCAGCTCTTGATTTGACAACTGTTCTTGCTGCTGCAAAAGGCTCAAACCTTAAAGTTGCTGCTCAAAACTGCTACTTTGAAAATGCAGGTGCTTTCACTGGTGAAACAAGCCCACAAGTTTTGAAAGAAATCGGTACAGACTACGTTGTTATCGGTCACTCAGAACGCCGTGACTACTTCCATGAAACTGACGAAGACATCAACAAAAAAGCAAAAGCAATCTTTGCAAACGGTATGCTTCCAATCATCTGTTGTGGTGAGTCACTTGAAACTTACGAAGCTGGTAAAGCTGCTGAGTTTGTAGGTGCTCAAGTATCGGCTGCATTGGCTGGATTGACTGCTGAACAAGTTGCTGCATCAGTTATCGCTTATGAGCCAATCTGGGCTATCGGTACTGGTAAATCAGCTTCACAAGACGACGCACAAAAAATGTGTAAAGTTGTTCGTGACGTTGTAGCTGCTGACTTCGGTCAAGAAGTTGCAGACAAAGTTCGTGTTCAATACGGTGGTTCTGTTAAACCTGAAAACGTTGCTTCATACATGGCTTGCCCAGACGTTGACGGTGCCCTTGTTGGTGGTGCGTCACTTGAAGCTGAAAGCTTCTTGGCATTGCTTGATTTTGTAAAATAATCGACTCTTTATCAACATTATTGGGTTGAAGAAAAGCTAAAATCGAGAAAGGACAAATATCGTCCTTTCTTTTTTGCTATTAAAGCGGCTAATATAGACCATTTTATTCGAACTCTTCCTGGTGGTTACAATATAGAGATGAACCAAGACTCCAGTAATATTTCCCTCGGGCACAAACAACTGTTGACCATCGCGCGTGCTCTCCTAGACAATTCTAAAATTCTTATTTTGAGTGAAGCGACTTCCTCTGTTGACACCTGTTTGGAACTCTTGATTCAAAAAGCTATGAAACGCTTGATGAAAGGAAGGACTAGCCTTGTCATCGCCCGCTGTCTCTAGATCATTCAAGAAGCAAATGAGATTCTCGTTCTTAAGGATGGACAGATTATTGAGTAGGGAAATCACGAAAGTGTACTCCAAGCGAAAGGTTTTTTATTATGATCTTTACCATAGCCAATTTTCAAGTAAATCTTATAAAGTGAGCTGATCAGAACTAACTAAACTTTTCTTAAATTATCAGTCTATTGCAACTTTTCTCATGTGAGTCTTTTGGCTTGCTATTGGTTTTCCTTAGTAGTATACTAAGAGAGTAACCAGTAAGAAGTGGTTACAAATAATAATGAATGAGGTAAAATAAAATGGTAGAATTGAAAAAAGAAGCAGTAAAAGACGTAACGTCATTGACAAAAGCAGCGCCAGTAGCATTGGCAAAAACAAAGGAAGTCTTGAACCAAGCTGTTGCTGATTTGTACGTAGCTCACGTTGCCTTGCACCAAGTGCACTGGTACATGCGTGGTCGTGGTTTCCTTGTATGGCATCCAAAAATGGATGAGTACATGGATGCTCTTGATGGTCACTTGGATGAAATCAGCGAACGTTTAATTACCCTTGGTGGCAAACCTTACTCAACTTTGACAGAATTCCTTCAACATAGTGAAATCGAAGAAGAAGAAGGAGAATTCCGTAGTGTTGAAGAAAGCTTGGAACGTGTCCTAGATGTTTATCGTTATCTCATCACTCTGTTCCAAAAAGCTTTGGATGTTACTGATGAAGAAGGTGATGATGTGACAAACGATATCTTTGTTGGTGCTAAAGCTGAACTTGAGAAAACGGTTTGGATGCTTGCGGCAGAACTTGGACAAGCACCTGGTTTGTAAGATAAATGCATCCCTTTCTATCATGAGTTTCTGTATCACTACTCATGATAAACTATCTTTTAAAAATCATGTAGCAGACAAAGTTACATGATTTTTTCTTTGCTTCTCCGGCGACTCATTTGTCAAAATGCTGATTTTAAGGTATAATAGTTGCTGTTCGAGAAATTTTGATTTTCAAAGAATAGTGAATGATGATAAGGAGAAACCATGAACAACCTACCAAATTGCCCAAAATGTAACTCAGAGTATGTCTACGAAGACGGTGCCCTACTGGTTTGCCCAGAGTGTGCTTATGAGTGGAATCCTGCTGAAGTTGCAGATGTAGAAGAGGGCCTTGTTGCTATCGATGCCAACGGGAATAAATTGGCTGACGGTGATACTGTAACCCTCATCAAGGACTTGAAAGTAAAAGGTGCGCCAAAAGATTTGAAACAAGGGACGCGCGTGAAAAATATCCGCATCGTAGAAGGCGACCACAATATCGACTGTAAAATCGATGGCTTTGGTGCCATGAAACTCAAATCAGAGTTTGTGAAGAAAATTTAAGCATGTCAAAGCACTATAAACTAGTATTTTATAGCCGTATCTTCTTGTTTCTAGCGGCTTTTACGGGAGTTTATCTTGAAATCGCCAAGCATGGTGGCTTTGGGATGTTGCTCTATTATACGGTTCTGTCCAACCTTTTAGTCGCGATTTTTACGCTCTATCTCCTAAAGGTTATGAGCCGTTTAGGTGAAAACTGGCAAAGGCCAAGCCTCTTGCGCTTAAAAGGTGGGGTCACCATGAGTATCATGATTACCTGTGTGATTTACCATTTCCTCCTGGCGCCCATTGCGACTAATTTCTATACCCTAGAAAATTTCCTTTGCCACTATATCGTTCCCCTCTGGTTTTTAGCAGATACCCTCTTTTTTGACAAACAGGGTCAATACAAGATTTGGGATCCAATTGTGTGGACGATTTTACCCTTGCTTTATATGATTTTTGCTCTTTTTAATGGCTTGGTACTGAAACTTGATGTTCCTAATTCTAAGGTCAGTCCCTTCCCTTACTTCTTTTTGAATGTAAACAAGGGTTGGGATGTCGTGTTCAAGTGGTGTCTGATTATCTTTGTTGCCTATATGGTGGCAGGATTTATCTTCTACTTTATTAAGCAAATCAAGAGAGAGTCATCCTAAGATACAAGGGATTCATTTTTAGTTTAAGAAGGAGTCTGTACACCAAAGAGGCTTCTTCTTTTCTTGCTTGTTTGATAACTATCAAAAAAGTAGAAGATTGAGAGAAATATAGAAAGAGATTTCATGAAACAATTTTTAGAACGGGCCAGTATTTTGGCTCTCTCCCTCGTTTTGATTACATCCTTTTCCATCTCGAGTGCCCTGCCAGCTATGTTTGACTATTATCAATGCTACCCTAAGGAACAAATTGAGCTCTTGGCGAGCTTGCCTTCCTTCGGGATCATGATTATGTTACTACTAAATGGCATCTTAGAAAAAATATTTCCTGAGCGCTTACAGATTAGTTTGGGCTTGCTGATTTTATCACTGAGTGGAACAGCACCCTTTTGGTATCAAGCCTACCCCTTTGTTTTTGGAACACGGATTCTTTTTGGTTTGGGTGTTGGGATGATCAATGCCAAGGCTATTTCTATTATCAGTGAACGTTATCAAGGCAAAACGCGGATTCAGATGTTGGGGCTACGTGGCTCTGCAGAGGTCGTTGGAGCCTCTCTCATTACCTTGGCAGTCGGCCAGTTGTTGGCCTTTGGTTGGACAGCTACCTTCCTAGCCTATAGTGCTGGATTTTTGGTGCTGACCCTTTATCTGCTCTTTGTCCCTTATGGAAAGGAAAAGAAAGAAGTCAAGAAAAAGGAGAAGGAAGCAAGTCGCTTAACTCGGGAAATGAAAGGCTTGATTTTTATCCTAGCTATCGAAGCGGCAGTTGTAGTTTGTACCAATACAGCTATTACCATCCGTATTCCAAGTTTGATGGTGGAAAGAGGGCTTGGAGATGCCCAGTTATCTAGTTTTGTTCTTAGTGTCATGCAGTTAATCGGGATTGTGGCTGGTGTGAGTTTCTCTTTCTTGATTTCTATCTTTAAAGAGAAATTGCTCCTATGGTCAGGTATTACCTTTGGCTTAGGGCAAATTGTGATTGCCTTGTCTCCATCCTTGTGGGTGGTAGTGGCAGGAAGCATTCTTGCTGGTTTTGCCTACAGTGTAGCCTTGACGACGGTCTTTCAACTGGTCTCTGAACGAATTCCAGCCAAACTCCTCAATCAAGCAACTTCCTTTGCTGTATTAGGCTGTAGTTTCGGAGCCTTTACGACACCATTCGTTCTAGGTGCGATTGGCTTACTAACTCACAATGGGATGTTGGTCTTTGCTATCTTAGGATCTTGGTTAATTGTAACCTCTATCTTTGTCATGTACCTACTTCAAAAGAGAGCTTAGGATTGGTTTCCTAAGTTTTTCTTTTTGTGAATTTTGTACCCAGACACTATTTGTTTTAAACCCTTGTTTACAGCTTATTTTCTTGATACAATAGAAGTTATGACGAGATATAAAGCAACTATTTCCTATGATGGTTACGCCTTTGCTGGTTTTCAGCGCCAGCCTCATGCGCGTAGTGTTCAGGAAGAAATTGAAAAAACCTTGACCAGGTTAAATAAAGGGCAAGCTATTACTGTTCACGGTGCTGGTAGGACAGATAGTGGGGTTCATGCTCTGGGACAGGTCATTCATTTTGACTTGCCTTATCAAATGGATGAGGAGAAGCTCCGTTTTGCTTTGGACACCCAGTCTCCTGAAGATATTGATGTGATTTCGATTGAGCTTGTGGCGGATGATTTTCATTGCCGTTATGCTAAGCACAGTAAGACCTATGAGTTTATCGTGGATAGGGGCCGTCCCAAGAATCCTATGCGCCGTCACTATGCCACTCACTTTCCCTATCCACTCGATGTGGAACGGATGCAGGAGGCTGTCAATAAATTAGAAGGTACTCATAATTTCACCGGCTTTACAGCCTCTGGGACTAGTGTAGAGGATAAGGTTCGCACCATCACAGAAGCTAGTTTAACAGTTGATGAAACAGGTCAGTTTTTGACCTTTACCTTTTCAGGAAATGGTTTCTTGTATAAGCAGATTCGCAATATGGTGGGGACACTGCTCAAAATCGGCAATAACCGCATGCCGGTAGAGCAGATTGACCTCATCTTGGAGAAGAAGGACAGGCAGCTTGCAGGTCCCACGGCGGCACCAAATGGCTTGTATTTAAAGGAGATTCGTTATGAAGAATAATCGTATTTTAGCACTTTCTGGAAATGATATTTTTAGTGGTGGTGGTTTGTCAGCTGATTTGGCTACCTATACTTTGAACGGCTTGCATGGCTTTGTAGCAGTGACTTGTTTGACAGCCTTGACGGAAAAGGGCTTTGAAGTTTTTCCAACTGACGATACCATTTTTCAACATGAATTAGATAGCTTGCGTGATGTGGAGTTTGCAGGGATTAAGATTGGTCTTCTACCAACTGTCAGTGTAGCTGAGAAGGCATTGGACTTTATCAAGCAACGTCCAGGAGTGCCTGTGGTATTGGATCCTGTCTTGGTCTGCAAGGAAACGCATGATGTAGCTGTAAGTGAGCTCTGTCAAGAATTGATTCGCTTTTTCCCTCATGTCAGTGTGATTACGCCTAATCTTCCTGAAGCAGAATTATTAGCAGATCAAGAGATTAAAACCCTTGAAGATATGAAAACTGCAGCACAGAAATTGCATGACTTAGGAGCGCCAGCAGTCATTATCAAGGGAGGCAATCGCCTTAGTCAGGACAAGGCTGTAGATGTCTTTTATGATGGACAAAACTTTACGGTCCTAGAAAATCCTGTCATCCAAGGGCAAAATGCTGGTGCAGGTTGTACCTTTGCTTCTAGCATTGCCAGTCACTTGCTTAAAGGTGATGAACTTTTACCAGCAGTAGAAAGCTCTAAGGCTTTCGTTTACCGTGCCATTGCACAAGCAGATCAGTATGGAGTAAGACAATATGAAGCAAACCAAAACAACTAAAATCGCCCTTGTATCCCTATTAACCGCCCTCTCTGTGGTTTTAGGTTATTTCTTAAAAATTCCAACACCGACAGGCATTCTAACTCTTTTAGATGCGGGTGTCTTCTTTACGGCCTTCTACTTTGGTAGTCGCGAAGGGGCTGTAGTCGGAGGACTAGCAGGTTTCTTGATTGACCTCTTATCAGGCTATCCTCAGTGGATGTTCTTTAGCTTGGTCAACCATGGCTTGCAGGGATTTTTCGCAGGATTTAAAGGAAAAACTCAGTGGTTAGGCCTTATCTTAGCAACGATTGCCATGGTAGGGGGTTACGCCTTGGGTTCTACTTTGATGAATGGCTGGGCATCAGCCCTACCAGAAATTCTACCAAATTTCATGCAAAATATAGTAGGGATGATTGTAGGATTTATTATTAGTCAAAGTATCAAGAAGATTAAGTAATACTCTTCGAAAATCTCTTCAAACCACGTCAGCTTCACCTTGCCGTACTCAAGTACAGCCTGCGGCTAGCTTCCTAGTTTGCACTTTGATTTTCATTGAGTATAAAGAGGCTGAGTCAAAAGTCTTAAAAATAAGAAAAACGCATAGTATCAGGTGTTGAAAACTTGATATTATGCGTTTTATTGTGGGAAGATTTTCGAAGAATATTAATCAAAATAAAGCAAGTCTTTGCTGGTGCTTGTAAAGAGGTCGAAGCCGTCCTTAGTAACAACACCGCAGTCTTCGATACGGACACCGACTTTACCAGGGATATAGATACCTGGTTCAACAGAGAAGCACATGCCTTCTTCGATGATCATATCGTTTCCTTCCATGATAGATGGGAATTCATGAACATCCATACCGATACCGTGACCAAGACGGTGGTTGAAGTACTCACCATAACCAGCTTTTTCGATGACCTCACGGGCAGCGCGGTCCACTTCATGAGCAGTCACACCTGGTTTGATAAAGTCAAGAGCAGCTTGTTGGGCTTCAAGAGTCAAGTTGTAAATATATTTCTTGAATTGGTCTGGTTTGCCGACAGCGACTGTACGAGTCATATCTGACGCATAGCCATTGACCAGAACACCCAGGTCAAAGAGGAGAAGAGCATCCTTTTCAACCTTGTTGGCTGCTGGAATACCGTGTGGATTTGCAGCATTATCACCGGTCAAGACCATGGTATCAAAACTCATTTCATAGCCTTCACGTTTCATGGCAAAGTCAATTTGGGCGATGATATCTGTCTCAGTCTTATCAAGAGAAATATTGTCAAAACCAACCTTAACAGCTTTGTCCGCATAGAGACCTGCAACCATCATTTTTTGCACTTCGTCAGCTGATTTGACGAGGCGCATGCGTTGGATACGAGGAGTGAGGTTGTCAAACTCAGCAGTTTCAAAAACTGTTTTCAAGCCATGGTATTTGGTCAAGATGAGATTGTCAAACTCAACAGCGACACGTTTGAAATCAAGCTGTGGAAGAGCATGTTTCATTTTTTGCCATGGATTTTCAGAATCCACATAGCCCACAACTAGGAAGGAAACAGTGCTGCTTGCACGCTCAACTTCAAGGGCTGGGACAAAGAGGAGGGGTTCCTGATCCGCTAGGACAAAAAGGAACATTTGGCGTTCATGGGGATCACTGTAAAAGCCAGTGAGGTAATTGATTGTGACGGGGTCAGATACGACAGCGACGTCTAGTTTTTCTGATTCAAGATATGTTACGATTTGTTGTAATTTAGACATATGCTACCTTCTTTCTACCCCTCTATTTTGGCAAAAAATGAGAGAAAATGCAAGGGAGAAGGGTTAAAGAAAAGACAAAAAGAACTCCGACAAGATAACGGAGTTCTTTGATATCATTTTCCTTTGTTTAAGAAAAGTCTGCCTTGCTTTTCACGTCGCTGTATTCCTCAGCGATTTCTTGGCTGAGAATGTCCTCATAGGCAGGGAGTTGGATGTCCTGACCATATTTCTTCTTGAGGGCGGTAGTGACTAGGCGATATGCCAGATTGGCATTACGAGAGAGGATAGGCCCGTGGAAGTAGGAACCAAAGACATTCTTATAATGAACCCCTTCGCCGACTTTTTCCTCGTTATTTCCATTTCCATAGACAACCTGTCCCAGTGGTTTTTGATCATCTGAGAGGAAGGTACGGCCCTGATGATTCTCAAATCCATAGTAGGTTTCATTGAAATCTTCATTATGAATTTTGATATCACCGATAAAACGGTTATTGGTCTGGTTGAGGGTGTAGTGGCCCATGACACCTAGCCCTTCGATGCGTCTCCCTGAAGCTTCAACATAATATTGCCCCAATAGTTGGAAACCACCGCAGATAGCCAGAACCACACCGTCGTTTTGGATGTAGTTGTCAATGCTCTCTTTTTTAGCAGGTAGGTCGTCTGCAATAATACTTTGTTCAAAGTCCTGACCGCCACCGAAAAAGGTAATGTCGTAGTGGTTTTCATCAAAATCATCATGAAGTGAAACGATGTCAACTGTCACATAGGCTCCCAATTTTTCAGCAACATACTTGAGCATGAGGATGTTTCCATTGTCCCCATAGGTATTCATGAGGTTTCCGTAGAGGTGGGCAATGTTGAGCTGATAGGGGTAATTGCCATCTTTTGAGGAAAGTGAAGTATAAACCATTAGTTCATCTCCTTTCTAACAATCTGACGACTAGCCAGCAGTTCGCGGAATTCAAGCATAGCAGTATAAGTTGCCAGAATATAAGCATGCTTGCAGTCTTGGTTTTCAATGGTCTTAAGAACTTGTTCCAGACTACTTATTTCAGTGATTTTCTCAGCTGGATAGCCTGTCACTCGGAGGCGACGTGCGATTTCAGAATGACGAACACCGCCAGCGTTAATTTCTGGAATATCCATCTCAGTGATTTGTTCAAAATCAGCATCCCAGATCCAGCTGGTATCAATTCCATCTGCATAGTTGGCATTTAGGAGAACAGATAGGCTAAATGGATAAGGAGCTAGCTTAATCATTTCAATCGCCTGAGTTGCACCGACAGGATTTTTAATCAAAACAAGGGTGCATTCCTTGTCACCGATATGGAAGGTTTCTTGGCGTCCAAAGACAGCACGGCTCTTATCAAATCCTTGCTTGATGAGTTGTGAATCTGCGCCGAGGAAACGGGCGATGGCAACCGCTGCTAGGGCGTTGTAGATATTGTAGAGTCCACCGATTTGAATACCGTATTCTTGTCCGTCAATGACAAAGCGAGAGCGATTGTTGGTCAACTCAACTAGTTCTGTCAAGCGATAGTCGAGATCAGGACGTTTACATCCACAGCCTTCACAGATATAGGCACCCAAGTTTGCATAGGTATTGTGCTCATATTTGAGGATGCCTTGGCAGTCAGGGCAGAGAATTCCTTCTGTATTGTAGTGAGCTTCTCGAGCGGGTCCTTTTTCTAAGTCAAAACCAAAATACTGTACAGGATTTGGAATAGCTGGCTTGTAGAAAAGTGGACTGTCTCCATTAAGGAGAACAGTAGCCGTAGGCACTTTACGAATAGCATCCAAAATCATCTTGTAAGTTGTGTAAATCTCACCATAGCGGTCCATCTGGTCACGGAAGATATTGGTGATGACAAATAAGCTTGGCTGGATATAGTCACAGATACGAGATAGACTGGCCTCGTCGATTTCTAATACTGCAATGTTTTTTCCAGTTTTAGAAGATTTGGCAGTCAGGAAAGTTGTCGCAATCCCTGTAATCATGTTGGCACCGCTTGGATTGGTCAGAACTTGACCATAAACCTCTTTTAAAATGCCGACAGTGAGGGCAGTTGTCAAGGTTTTTCCGTTGGTTCCAGTGATCACGACAATCTCGTAGTTCTTAGCTAGGTTTTGTAAAATATCTTTATCAAATTGAAGGGCGACTTTTCCTGGAAGCGTACTCCCTCGGCCAAGACGGCTTAAAATGAAGTGGGAAGAACGCCCGGCAAGAAGGCCCAAAGTAGTTTTTAATTTCATGTTTCTATTATATCATAAAAGAAGGAAAAGACAGATTTGAGATTTCGCAGAAATAAAAACAGCCCAAGGAGAGCTGTTCGATATGATTAAATCTCAACTTAAATCGCAAACAAGTCATTCAAGTTCTCAGCCAAGGTTGGGTGAGTGAAAATTTGTTTTGTGAAGTAAGTGTAAGGAATCTTGTTGTCCATAGCAACAGTGATGATGTTGATGATTTCTTGAGAACCTTCTGAGAAGATGCTTGCTCCAAGAATTTCTTTTGTTTCAGTATTCACAACAGCTTTGAAAGCTCCACGAAGGTCTCCGTTTACGTGACCACGAGGCATTGCTGCAACAGGAATTTCCTTAACGGCGTATGGAAGTTTCAAATCAGCTGCTTGGCTTTCAGTCAAACCAACTTGTGAAAGTGCAGGTGTGATAAACATGGTGTTTGGTACATTGAGACGGTCTTCAAGTGTGTAGCTGCCATCTCCAGCAAGGTAGCTGTATACAACACGGAAGTCATCAAGTGAAATGTAAGTAAATTGAAGGCCACCGTTGACATCTCCAACTGCAAAGACACCAGGAACGTTTGTTTGACAATGTTTGTCTACTTTAATAGCGCCACGTTCAGTTAGTTCAATATCTGTATTTTCAAGTTGAAGTGGTTCTACATTTGGTTTGCGTCCAGTTGCGTAGAGAAGGGCATCGAAACGGTAAGTTTCATTTTCAGTTACGACAAGGACTTGGTCGCCGTCGTTTTTGATTTCAGTAGTACGGATATTTTGAAGCAATTCAATGCCGTCTTCTTCCATGTATTGTTTAGCAAGCGCTGCAATGGAAGGTTCTGCACGAGGTAGGAAAGTATCCAAGGCATCTAGGACTGTAACCTTGCTTCCAAGTTTGTTGTAAAGGCCGGCAAATTCAAGACCGATATTTCCACCACCAAGGACTCCAAGGTTTTCAGGCAATTTGTCCAAGTTTTGGATACCTGTTGAGTCAAAGACGTTTTTGCTTGTAGCAAGTCCAGGGATTGGCAAGACGTTTGAAACAGCACCAGTGTTGATGACGATTGTTTCAGCAATCAGTTCTTTCTTTTCATCACCAGCTTGGATTTCGATGACTTTATTTGAAAGGAAGTGAGCTTCCGCATCAAAGATATCGACGCCAGTACCAGCAACAGTCGCATAGTTTTTACCGTTGAGGCGACCAGTGATAGTGTTTTTGGTAGCAATGACTTCTTCAAAAGACAAGTCTTTTTCAGCAGCAACTAGCAAAGTCTTAGTTGGGATACAACCAATGTTGATACAAGTTCCACCGTACATAGCTTTGCTACGTTCAATGAGGGCAACTTTTTTGCCAGCTGAAGCCAATTTACCAGCTAGTGTTTTACCAGCTTTACCAAATCCGATAACGATTAAATCATAAGTTAACATTTAGAGTTCCTCCTATTCGAATTTCATTCTAGCACAAGAAAAAAACTTTTGCACAATTCTGCTACGCTTTAAAAAAGTTTATGAAATAGCGGAAATTTCAGCCTCATTTTCTCAGAAAAATCGTTTACATGACTTTATCGATGGATTAGGCTATCTTTTGCTTCTCTCTTGTGTTATACTAGATAGGTTGCAAAGAAAACAGTACTTTTCTTTTGTGGAAAAGAAGCAACACGATTTTATATCCAGTATATGAAAATACGTCATAAAAAGAAAAGTATAAACTAAGCCCTATAGGGTGGCTTCGCACCACCTTTAGAAAGAAGAATAACGTGAAATTTAATGAATTAAACTTGTCTGCTGATTTGCTAGCAGAGATTGAAAAAGCTGGTTTTGTAGAAGCCAGTCCTATCCAAGAACAAACTATTCCCTTGGCTCTTGAAGGTAAGGACGTTATCGGTCAAGCTCAGACTGGTACAGGAAAAACTGCAGCCTTTGGCTTGCCAACCCTTGAAAAAATCCGTACAGAAGAAGCGACCATCCAAGCTTTGGTTATCGCTCCAACTCGTGAACTTGCTGTCCAAAGTCAAGAAGAACTCTTCCGCTTTGGTCGCAGTAAGGGAGTCAAGGTTCGCTCAGTATATGGTGGATCAAGCATTGAAAAACAAATTAAGGCTCTTAAATCTGGTGCCCATATCGTGGTGGGAACTCCAGGTCGCCTCTTGGACTTGATTAAACGCAAGGCCTTGAAATTACAAGATATTAAAACTCTTATCCTTGACGAAGCGGATGAAATGCTCAACATGGGCTTCCTTGAAGACATTGAAGCTATTATCTCCCGTGTCCCTGAAAACCGTCAAACCTTACTTTTCTCAGCAACTATGCCAGATGCCATCAAACGTATCGGTGTTCAATTTATGAAAGAACCTGAGCATGTGAAGATTGCTGCTAAGGAATTGACAACAGAATTGGTTGATCAATACTATATCCGAGTTAAGGAACAAGAAAAATTTGATACCATGACCCGTCTCATGGATGTGGAGCAACCTGAGCTTGCTATCGTATTTGGTCGTACAAAACGCCGTGTAGATGAATTGACTCGTGGTTTGAAAATCCGTGGTTTCCGTGCAGAAGGAATTCATGGTGATTTGGACCAAAACAAACGTCTTCGTGTCCTTCGTGACTTTAAAAATGGCAATCTTGATGTTTTGGTTGCGACAGACGTTGCAGCGCGTGGCTTGGATATTTCAGGTGTGACCCATGTCTATAACTACGATATTCCACAAGATCCTGAAAGTTATGTTCACCGTATCGGTCGTACAGGTCGTGCTGGTAAGTCAGGTCAGTCTATTACTTTTGTATCACCAAATGAAATGGGCTACCTTCAAATCATTGAAAATTTGACTAAGAAACGCATGAAAGGTCTCAAACCTGCAAGTGCAGAAGAAGCCTTCCAAGCAAAAAAACACGTAGCTCTCAAGAAAATCGAACGTGATTTTGCAGATGAGACTATCCGTGCCAACTTTGAGAAATTTGGTAAGGATGCTCGTAAGCTAGCTGCCGAATTTACTCCAGAAGAATTGGCAATGTATATCTTGAGTCTGACTGTTCAAGATCCAGATAGTCTTCCTGAAGTGGAGATTGCGCGTGAAAAACCACTGCCATTTAAACCATCAGGTAATGGCTTCGGTGGTAAAGGTAAGGGAGGTCGTCGTGGAGATGACCGTCGTGATAATCGCCGTGGAGACAACCGTCGTGGTGGTCGTCGTGATGATTTCAAAAAAGGAAGTCGTGGCAATGATCGTTTTGATAAGGAAAAACGTTACCGTAAGGATAATAAAAAACCACGCAATACTTCAAGTGAAAAGCAAACAGGCTTTGTGATTCGTAACAAGGGCGATAAATAAGAAAAAGCGGTTCAAAATGAATCGCTTTTTTATATAAGGAGACCGAATGGAAAAGAAAGATAAATAAAATAGATATATTATCTTCTTATAATATTATGATACACAAAAATAGGGGGCTTGTCAATAGAAAAGAAGCAATTTAATTAAAAATATTCTTGTTTTTTAAAATTGCAATTAAATAAGCAATTTTCAGATAATAATTGAAAATTCAAGCTGTTTATGTTATAATGATAGCGATTAAATTCGAGGTGAAAAATGGCACATTTATTAGAAAAAACTAGAAAAATTACTTCTATCCTGAAGCGCTCAGACGAGCAGTTGCAGGAAGAGCTTCCCTACAATGCGATTACCCGTCAATTGGCAGATATTATTGACTGTAACGCCTGTATCGTTAATAGCAAGGGACGTCTCCTTGGTTATTTCATGCGTTACAAAACCAATACAGATCGTGTAGAGCAGTTCTTCCAAACTAAGATTTTCCCTGATGACTATATTCAAGGTGCGAACATGATTTACGATACAGAAGCCAATCTGACAGTTGATCATGATTTGAGTATTTTCCCTGTGGAAAGTCGTGCCGACTTTCCAGATGGTTTGACGACCATTGCACCGATTCATGTATCAGGGATTCGCCTTGGCTCTTTGATTATTTGGCGCAATGATAAAAAATTCGAAGACGAGGACTTGATTCTTGTTGAGATTGCGAGTACCGTTGTTGGGATTCAACTCCTTAATTTCCAACGTGAAGAAGATGAGAAAAATATTCGCCGCCGTACTGCTGTTACCATGGCGGTTAATACCCTTTCTTACTCTGAACTCCGTGCTGTTTCAGCAATTTTAGGGGAATTAAATGGAAATGAAGGCCAGTTGACTGCGTCTGTGATTGCAGACCGTATCGGTATTACCCGTTCTGTGATTGTCAATGCTCTTCGTAAACTTGAGTCGGCAGGGATTATTGAAAGTCGCTCACTTGGAATGAAGGGAACCTATCTTAAGGTCTTGATTTCAGATATTTTTGAAGAAGTGAAGAAAAGAGATTACTAATGACTAAGGCTTTAATTTCGATTGATTATACAGAAGATTTTGTTGCTGATAGTGGGAAGCTGACAGCAGGTGCTCCAGCTCAGGCGATTTCGGATGCCATTAGCAAGGTAACTCGATTAGCTTTTGAACGAGGAGATTACATCTTCTTTACAATAGATGCTCACGAAGAAAATGATTGTTTCCATCCAGAAAGCAAACTATTTCCTCCTCACAATTTGATTGGGACTAGTGGACGGAATTTATACGGAGATTTGGGGACCTTTTATCAAGAGCATGGTTCAGACAGTCGTGTCTTTTGGATGGATAAACGCCATTACTCTGCTTTTTCAGGGACTGACCTGGATATCCGCTTGAGAGAGCGTCGAATTTCTACAGTTATCTTAACAGGAGTCTTGACGGATATCTGTGTCCTGCATACAGCTATAGTTGCCTATAATCTAGGATATGACATCGAGATTGTTAAACCAGCTGTTGCTTCCATCTGGCCTGAAAATCACCAATTTGCCCTTGGACATTTTAAAAATACACTTGGAGCTAAGTTAGTAGATGAAAATCTAAATGAAATTTCTGAGTAATTTGGTTGATGAAATGAAAAAAATTGAAAAAAAGTGTTGACAAGCATCCTAAAAGTTGATATACTAGTAAAGTAATCGACGCGGGGATGGCGGAATTGGCAGACGCGCAGGACTAAGGATCCTGTGACCGCTTTAGGTCGTGAGGGTTCAAGTCCCTCTCTCCGCATAGGATAAGAGTTAGCTTAAGCTAGCTCTTTTGTTTTCATCTAATTCAAGTAGAGCAAAAAATTTTTGCTCTTTTTTTGTATTTCATAAACATTTCATATTTGGATTTTATAATAGTCTTACAAATATGGAGGTGACAAATGAATCCAATCCAAAGAGCTTGGGCCTATGTCAGCAGAAAACGACTGAGAAGTTTTATTTTATTTCTGATTTTATTGGTCCTATTGGCTGGAATTTCAGCCTGTTTGACTTTGATGAAGTCCAACAAAACAGTTGAAACCAATCTTTACAAATCACTCAACACATCTTTTTCTATTAAGAAGATAGAAAATGGTCAGACTTTCAAGTTATCAGAGTTAGCATCTGTAAGCAAGATTAAGGGACTGGAAAATGTTTCTCCTGAACTCGAGACGGTCGCAAAACTAAAAGACAAGGAAGCGGTGAGTGGCGAGCAGAGCGTGGAGCGTGATGATTTGTCAGCTGCGGACAAGAACTTGGTTAGCTTAACTGCTCTTGAGGATTCATCCAAGGATGTGACCTTCACCAGCTCGGCTTTCAACTTAAAAGAAGGGCGACACCTTCAAAAAGGGGATTCAAAGAAAATCATCATCCACGAAGAGTTGGCTAAGAAGAACGGTCTTTCGCTTCATGACAAGATTCGTTTAGATGCTGGACAGTCAGAATCTGGCAAAGGACAAACAGTTGAGTTTGAAATTGTCGGCATCTTCTCTGGTAAAAAACAAGAGAAATTTACAGGCTTGTCTTCTGACTTCAGTGAAAACCAAGTCTTTACAGACTATGAAAGTAGCCAAAGCCTTTTGGGTAATGGTGAATCTCTAGTCAGTGCAGCTCGCTTCTATGTAGAAAATCCTAAGGAAATGGACGGACTCATGAATCAGGTAGAAAACTTGGCCTTGGAGAATCAAGGTTACCAAGTCGAGAAGGAAAACAAGGCTTTTGAACAAATCAAAGACTCAGTTGCAACCTTCCAGACCTTTCTGACCATTTTTCTTTATGGGATGTTGATAGCAGGAGCAGGAGCCTTAATTCTGGTTTTGTCTCTCTGGCTGAGAGAAAGGGTCTACGAAGTGGGAATTTTACTGGCACTTGGAAAAGGCAAGAGCTCGATTTTCCTACAGTTCTGTTTAGAGGTAGTTTTGGTATCTCTTGGAGCTTTGCTTCCAGCATTTGCTGCAGGAAACACAATCACATCCTACCTACTCCAAACTCTATTAGCAAGTGGAGATCAGGCAAGCTTACAAGACACGCTAGCCAAAGCAAGCAGTCTATCAACCAGCATCCTATCTTTTGCAGAATCCTATGTTTTTCTAGTTCTGCTTAGTTGCTTATCTGTAGCCCTTTGTTTCCTATTTCTATTTAGAAAATCGCCGAAAGAAATTTTATCATCTATTAGTTAAGAAGGAGAAATCATGACTTTATTACAATTACAAGATGTTACCTACCGTTATAAGAACACTGCTGAAGCAGTCCTATATCAGATCAATTATAATTTTGAACCCGGGAAATTTTACAGTATTATTGGGGAATCAGGAGCGGGAAAATCCACTCTCTTGTCCCTACTTGCTGGTCTAGATAGTCCTGTTGAAGGTTCTATCCTTTTCCAAGGAGAGGACATTCGTAAGAAGGGCTATTCTTACCATCGTATGCACCATATTTCCCTGGTCTTTCAAAATTATAATTTGATAGATTATCTTTCTCCACTGGAAAATATCCGCTTGGTCAATAAAAAGGCAAGCAAGGATACGCTCCTTGAGCTTGGTTTGGATGAAAGTCAGATCAAGCGGAATGTTCTCCAGTTATCAGGTGGTCAACAGCAACGTGTTGCTATTGCTCGTAGTTTGGTCTCAGAAGCTCCAGTTATTCTAGCGGATGAACCAACGGGAAATCTGGACCCTAAAACTGCTGGAGATATTGTCGAATTGCTAAAATCACTTGCCCAGAAAACAGGTAAATGTGTGATTGTCGTCACCCACAGCAAAGAAGTGGCACAAGCGTCAGATATTACACTTGAATTGAAGGATAAGAAACTGACTGAAACTCGCAATACTATGAAATAATACGAAATAATATGAGCTTTTTCTGTTAGAACTATAAAATAGAACAACATCTAGAAAGGGAACCTATGTTACACAACGCATTTGCCTATGTTACAAGGAAGTTTTTCAAATCGATTGTCATCTTCCTGATTATTCTCCTCATGGCGAGCTTGAGTTTGGTCGGCTTGTCGATCAAGGGAGCTACTGCCAAGGCTTCTCAGGAGACCTTTAAAAATATCACCAACAGCTTCTCCATGCAAATCAATCGTCGCGTCAATCAAGGAACGCCTCGTGGTGCTGGGAATATTAAGGGTGAGGACATCAAAAAAATCACCGAAAACAAGGTCATTGAGTCTTATGTGAAACGCATCAATGCCATTGGAGATTTGACTGGCTATGAACTCATCGAAACGCCAGATACCAAGAAAAATCTGACTCCTGACCGTGCTAAACATTTTGGAAGCAGCTTGATGATTACAGGTGTCAATGACTCCTCTAAAGAAGACAAGTTTGTCTCTGGTTCTTATAAGTTGGTCGAAGGTGAGCACTTAACAAACGACGACAAGGACAAGATCCTCCTGCACAAGGACTTGGCAGCCAAACACGGCTGGAAAGTAGGGGACAAGGTCAAACTAGACTCCAATATCTACGATGCAGACAATGAAAAAGGGGCCAAGGAAACAGTCGAAGTGACAATCAAGGGACTCTTTGATGGTCACAATAAGTCGGCAGTAACCTACTCACAAGAACTCTATGAAAATACAGCCATCACAGACATCCATACGGCTGCTAAACTTTATGGATACACAGAAGACACAGCTATTTACGGGGACGCTACCTTCTTTGTAACAGCGGATAAGAACTTGGATGATGTTATGAAAGAGTTGAATGGTATCAGTGGTATCAACTGGAAGAGCTATACACTCGTTAAGAGCTCATCTAACTACCCAGCTCTTGAGCAATCCATCTCTGGTATGTACAAGATGGCCAATCTCCTCTTCTGGGGTAGCTTGAGTTTCTCAGTCCTTCTCCTTGCCCTCTTACTCAGCCTTTGGATCAATGCCCGTCGCAAGGAAGTGGGAATTCTCCTCTCTATCGGTCTTAAGCAGGCAAGTATCTTGGGTCAATTTATCACAGAATCCATCTTGATTGCCATCCCTGCTCTTGTTTCTGCTTATTTCTTAGCTAACTACACAGCTCGTGCGATTGGAAATACTGTTCTTGCCAATGTCACTTCAGGTGTTGCCAAGCAAGCCAGCAAGGCTGCTCAAGCCTCTAACCTTGGTGGTGGTGCAGAAGTAGATGGCTTTAGCAAGACCTTGTCGAGCCTAGATATTTCTATTCAGACATCGGACTTTATCATCGTCTTTGTCCTTGCCTTGGTTCTAGTGGTTCTCGTTATGGCGCTTGCTTCAAGCAATCTCCTTAGAAAACAACCAAAAGAACTCTTGCTGGATAGCGAATAACAAACTTGCTACCTATCCTCTCCTAAATGGGGTATAATATAGGTAGCATTTTTATCTATTTTATCTTGATAAGGCCTCTTTTTTTCAAGATGAAATTGAGATAATTTACATGAAATTTAAAGGAATGTGAAACGTTTTTCTATGAAAATTTTAATTGTAGAAGATGAAGAGATGATCCGTGAGGGGGTCAGTGACTATTTGACGGATTGTGGTTATGAAACCATTGAGGCTGTAGATGGACAAGAAGCCTTAGAAAAATTTTCCAGCTATGAAGTAGCCTTGGTTTTACTGGATATCCAGATGCCCAAGCTCAATGGTCTAGAAGTGCTAGCTGAGATTCGCAAAACCAGCCAAGTCCCTGTCTTGATGTTGACTGCCTTTCAGGATGAAGAATACAAGTTGAGTGCCTTTGCTTCGCTAGCAGATGGCTATCTGGAAAAGCCCTTCTCCCTCTCCCTCTTAAAAGTGAGGGTGGACGCGATTTTCAAGCGCTATTATGATACGGGACGAGTCTTCTCCTATAAAGATACCAAGGTGGACTTTGAGAGCTACAGTGCCAGTCTAGCAGGTGAGGAAGTAGCTATCAATGCCAAAGAGTTGGAAATTCTGGACTATCTGGTGAAAAATGAAGGAAGGGCCTTGACCCGATCTCAGATAATCGATGCCGTCTGGAAAGCGACAGATGAGGTTCCCTTTGACCGTGTCATTGATGTTTATATCAAGGAACTACGGAAAAAGCTAGACTTGGACTGCATCCTCACTGTGCGCAATGTTGGTTATAAATTGGAGCGAAAATGAAACGAACAGGTTTATTTACAAAGATATTTATCTATACCTTCTCGATATTTAGTGTTCTGGTTATCTGCCTGCATTTAGCTATTTATTTTCTTTTTCCTTCTACTTATTTGAGCCACCGTCAGGAAACCATTGGTCAGAAAGCGACAGCCATTGCCCAGTCCCTAGAAGGCAAGGATAGGCAGAGCATCGAGCAAGTCTTAGACTTGTATTCCCAGACTAGTGATATCAAGGGGGCCGTTAAGGGTGAGATGACAGAGGACAAGTTAGAAGTCAAGGACAGCCTTCCTCTGGATACGGACCGTCAGACCACCTCTCTCTTTATTGAGGAACGTGAGGTGACAACGCAAGACGGTGGTACTATGACTCTCCAGTTTCTAGCTTCCATGGACTTGCAAAAGGAAGCAGAGCAAATCAGTCTCCAGTTTCTTCCCTATACCTTGCTGGCATCCTTTCTGATTTCCCTCTTAGTAGCCTATATCTATGCTCGAACCATTGTTGCTCCGATTTTGGAAATCAAGCGGGTGACCCGACGGATGATGGAACTGGATGCTCAAGTGCGATTGCGCGTGGATTCTAAGGATGAGATTGGTGATCTCAAAGAACAAATCAATAGCCTCTACCAGCATCTTTTGACTGTCATTGCGGACTTGCATGACAAGAATGAAGCTATTCTCCAGCTGGAGAAGATGAAGGTCGAATTCCTACGAGGGGCTTCTCATGAATTGAAAACGCCTCTGGCTAGTTTGAAAATCCTGATCGAAAACATGAAAGAAAATGTCGGTCGCTATAAGGACAGAGACCACTATCTGGGAGTTGCTTTGGGGATTGTGGATGAGCTCAATCACCACGTTCTCCAGATACTTTCTCTCTCGTCTGTGCAGGAGTTGCGAGATGATAGGGAACAGATTGACTTACACCAGATGACGCAAAGTCTCGTTAAGGATTATGCCTTACTAGCCAAAGAAAGAGAACTCCAGATAGACAATAGTTTAACCCATCAGAAGGCTTATCTAAACCCATCAGTTATGAAGTTGATTTTGTCTAACCTCATCAGTAATGCTATCAAGCACTCTTTTCCAGGCGGCTTAGTTAGCATTGGAGAAAGAGAAGGTGAACTTTTTATAGAAAATAGCTGTAGCTCAGAAGAACAAGAAAAACTAGCCCAGTCTTTTTCTGACAATGCTAGTCGCAAGGCCAAAGGGTCTGGGATGGGTCTCTTTGTGGTCAAGAGTCTATTAGAACATGAAAAATTATCCTATCGTTTCGAGGTGCAGGAGAATCGTTTGACCTTCTTTATAGCTTTTCCAAAAGTCGCCCAAGACTAGGGAGAGAAAGGGTTTACATAGATGGAGATAGAAGAAATTCAATCGAAACTACGGGAAAAACTAGATTTTTTTGTCAAAAAGTGATAAAATGAACAATGTAAATGGGATGTCCCATAAAAATATACAGGAGGCCTGATAAAATGGCAATCGTTTCAGCAGAAAAATTTGTCCAAGCAGCTCGTGACAATGGTTATGCAGTTGGTGGATTTAACACAAACAACCTTGAGTGGACTCAAGCTATCTTGCGCGCAGCAGAAGCTAAAAAAGCTCCAGTTTTGATCCAAACTTCAATGGGTGCTGCTAAATACATGGGTGGTTACAAAGTTGCTCGCAACTTGATCGCTAACCTTGTTGAGTCAATGGGTATCACTGTACCAGTAGCTATCCACCTTGACCACGGTCACTACGAAGATGCACTTGAGTGTATCGAAGTTGGTTACACTTCAATCATGTTTGACGGTTCACACCTTCCAGTTGAAGAAAACCTTAAATTGGCTAAAGAAGTTGTTGAAAAAGCACACGCTAAAGGTATCTCAGTAGAAGCTGAAGTTGGTACTATCGGTGGTGAAGAAGACGGAATCATCGGTAAAGGTGAATTGGCTCCAATCGAAGACGCTAAAGCAATGGTTGAAACTGGTATCGACTTCTTGGCAGCTGGTATCGGTAACATCCACGGTCCTTACCCAGCTAACTGGGAAGGTCTTGACCTTGACCACTTGCAAAAATTGACAGAAGCTCTTCCTGGATTCCCAATCGTATTGCACGGTGGATCAGGTATTCCTGATGAGCAAATCCAAGCAGCTATCAAACTTGGTGTTGCGAAAGTTAACGTTAACACTGAATGCCAAATCGCATTCGCTAACGCAACTCGTAAATTTGCTCGTGACTACGAAGCAAACGAAGCAGAATACGACAAGAAAAAACTCTTCGACCCACGTAAATTCTTGGCTGACGGTGTAAAAGCTATCCAAGCATCAGTTGAAGAACGTATCGACGTATTCGGTTCAGAAGGTAAAGCTTAATCTAGCTGAATAATACAGAGAAAACCTGCCCATTGGGTGGGTTTTTTGTGTGTTTTAAGGAAACGATTAAACTAGAATTTTGATCTAAAAATACCTTTTTAAGAGAAAAATTTTCAAGTTCACAAACTGCAAGCAAACGCTTGCATTTCAGTTTTTATTGGACTATAATAGGTTGGTATAGAGCCTTCTGTAATAATAAAATGTAGCAGGTTTAGAAAGTAAGGATTTAGAATGTTTGTAGTTGAAAATACAATGTTGTTATTCCTTGCGCTAGGGAGAGATTTATGGCAATGATAGAAGTGGAACATCTTCAGAAAAATTTTGTGAAGACTGTTAAGGAACCGGGCTTGAAGGGAGCCTTGCGCTCTTTTATTCATCCTGAAAAGCAGACATTTGAAGCGGTCAAGGATTTGACATTTGAAGTACCAAAAGGCCAGATTTTAGGCTTCATTGGGGCTAATGGTGCTGGAAAGTCAACAACCATTAAAATGCTGACAGGGATTTTGAAACCGACATCTGGTTTTTGTCGGATTAACGGCAAGATTCCACAGGACAATCGTCAAGATTATGTCAAGGATATTGGGGTTGTTTTTGGACAACGCACCCAGCTATGGTGGGATTTGGCCCTGCAAGAGACCTACATGGTTTTGAAAGAGATTTACGATGTGCCAGATTCGCTCTTCCATAAGCGTATGGACTTTTTGAATGAAGTCTTGGATTTGAAGGACTTTATCAAGGATCCCGTGCGAACTCTTTCACTGGGTCAACGAATGCGGGCGGATATTGCGGCTTCCTTGCTTCACAATCCCAAGGTTCTCTTTTTAGATGAACCGACCATTGGTCTGGACGTTTCGGTCAAGGATAATATTCGTCGGGCTATTACCCAAATCAATCAGGAGGAAGAAACTACTATTCTCTTGACCACTCATGACCTGAGTGATATTGAGCAACTTTGTGATCGTATTTTTATGATTGACAAGGGGCAGGAGATTTTTGATGGAACGGTGAGCCAACTCAAGGAAACCTTTGGCAAGATGAAGACTCTTTCTTTTGAACTGCTACCAGGTCAAAGTCATCTCCTTTCTCACTATGAAGGCTTTTCGGATATGACAATTGATAGACAAGGGAATAGTCTCAACATTGAATTTGATAGTTCTCGCTACCAGTCAGCTGACATTATCAAGCAAACCCTGTCTGATTTTGAGATCCGCGATTTGAAGATGGTGGATACGGATATCGAGGATATTATCCGCCGCTTCTATCGAAAGGAGCTCTAAGATGGTCAAATTGTGGAGACGTTATAAACCCTTTATAAATGCAGGTGTTCAGGAATTGATTACCTATCGAGTCAACTTTATTCTCTATCGGATTGGCGATGTCATGGGTGCTTTTGTGGCCTTTTATCTCTGGAAGGCTGTCTTTGATTCTTCGCAAGAGTCCTTGATTCAGGGCTTTAGTATGGCAGATATCACCCTCTATATCATTATGAGTTTTGTGACCAATCTTCTAACTAGGTCCGATTCTTCCTTTATGATTGGAGGGGAGGTCAAGGACGGTTCCATTATCATGCGCTTGTTGAGACCAGTGCATTTTGCGGCTTCTTATCTCTTTACCGAGCTTGGGTCAAAGTGGTTGATTTTTATCAGCGTTGGCCTTCCATTTTTAAGTGTCATTGTCTTGATGAAAATCATGTCTGGGCAAGGCGTTGTTGAAGTGTTGGGTTTAACTGTCCTTTACCTCTTTAGCCTAACGATCGCCTACCTGATTAACTTTTTCTTTAATATCTGTTTTGGATTTTCTGCCTTTGTGTTTAAAAATCTATGGGGTTCCAACCTACTTAAGACCTCCATAGTGGCCTTTATGTCTGGAAGTTTGATTCCCTTGGCTTTCTTTCCAAAGATTGTTTCAGATATTCTGTCCTTCTTGCCTTTTTCATCTTTGATTTATACTCCGGTTATGATTATCGTCGGGAAATACGATGCCAGTCAAATTCTTCAAGCGCTCGCTTTGCAGTTTTTCTGGCTCTTAGTGATGGTGGGCTTGTCTCAGTTGATTTGGAAACGAGTCCAGTCATTTATCACCATTCAAGGAGGTTAGTATGAAAAAATATCAACGCATGCATCTGATTTTTATTAGACAATACATCAAACAAATTATGGAATACAAGGTGGATTTTGTGGTTGGTGTGCTGGGAGTTTTTTTGACTCAAGGCTTGAATCTCTTGTTTCTCAATGTCATCTTTCAACACATCCCATCCCTAGAAGGCTGGACTTTTCAAGAAATTGCCTTTATCTATGGTTTTTCATTGATTCCCAAGGGCTTGGACCATCTCTTTTTTGACAATCTCTGGGCACTGGGGCAACGCTTG
Source organism: Streptococcus sp. KR (assembly GCF_002238115.1). Classification (GTDB taxonomy): domain Bacteria; phylum Bacillota; class Bacilli; order Lactobacillales; family Streptococcaceae; genus Streptococcus. The sequence continues at coordinate 65,268 of NZ_NGVM01000010.1, forward strand.
GTGAGAAAAGGGGAGTTTGACAAGTATTTGACTCGTCCTATCAATCCTCTCTTTCACATCTTAGTTGAGACATTTCAAATTGATGCTTTGGGGGAACTTTTGGTTGGTGGTATTTTACTAGCAACAACAGTGACTAGCATTGCTTGGTCTCTTCCTAAAATTCTACTTTTCCTAGTTTGTATTCCTTTTGCGACCTTGATTTATACTTCTTTGAAAATCGCGACAGCCAGTATCGCTTTTTGGACCAAGCAGTCAGGCGCTATGATTTACATTTTCTATATGTTTAATGACTTTGCCAAGTACCCGATTTCCATTTACAATTCGCTCCTTCGATGGTTGATTAGCTTTATCGTGCCATTTGCCTTTACGGCCTACTATCCTGCTAGCTATTTCTTGCAGGACAAGGATGTAATCTTTAACATCGGAGGTTTGATGTTGATTTCTCTGGTTTTCTTTGTCATTTCCCTTAAACTTTGGGATAGGGGGTTAGATGCCTACGAAAGTGCGGGTTCTTAAGTTGAATACTATCAAAGCCTTGTCTCAGGACAGGCTTTTTTTAATAGAGATGAAAATTTCTTGACACCTATTCTTAGAGTGCTATACTGTAAGTGTAATAGCCGATTTAGCTTATACTCTTCGAAAATCTCTTCAAACCACGTCAACGTCGCCTTGCCGTACTCAAGTACAGCCTGCGGCTAGTTTCCTAGTTTGCTTTTTGATTTTCATTGAGTATCAGTTGGCCGAGCAAGGCACTCGTAAAGTCTAGGTCATAGGTGAACATATGACTGAAGATTTGAAAAAAATTAGATAAGTATATAATAACCGTTAAGCCTAGTTCTTATCGGTTATTTATGTTGTTACACAACATTGTTATTGCATCAATTATGTCTGTTTTTGTAACTCTGGTAGTGCTTCAACTTGATTGCTACTATTTTTGATGGTGTGAATGTGCTTATAATGTATCTCAGTTAAGTACGAAATTTTTATATCTTTTTTAACACATATTAAAAATAAAATTAACACCACTTAATTTTTCTTGACTTAAATTTTTTTAATTGATATACTATTTTTCAGAGAGCTAACAATTATATATAAATGTACTACTCTATTTCCTAGATAATACTTAGTAAAACTTTTTATAACAAAGGCTAGCAAAGTTAAAGTTTTCTATCTATTGGAAGTTAAATAAATATGTAAGGAATTAAAATGAAAAAAAGTACAGTATTGTCATTAACCACAGCTGCAGTTATTTTAGCAGCATATGTCCCTAATGAGGTAGTCTTAGCAGATACATCTAGTTCTGAAGATGCTTTAAGTATCTCTGATAAAGAAAAAGTAGTAGTAGGTAAACAAAAAGAAAACAAAGAAAAACATGAAGATATTCATAATGCTATAGAAACTTCAAAGGATACTGAAGAGAAGAAAACAACAGTTATTGAGGAAAAAGAAGTTGTTAGTAAAGAATCTGTGATAGACAATAAAACTAACAATGAAAAAGCAACAATCAAAAAAGAAGATTCCAATCAATACAAAGGAGATAATGCAGACTCGTTTGCAAGTAAAGACACGGAAAGTCCCAAAAAAGAAGATAGAGTTGTCTATATTGCTGAATTTAAAGATAAAGAATCTGGAGAAAAAGCAATCAAGGAACTATCAAATCTTAAGAATACAAAGGTTTTATATACTTATGATAGAATTTTTAACGGTAGCGCTATTGAAACAACCAAAGATACTCTGGACAAAATTAAACTAATAGAAGGTATTTCATCGGTTGAACGATCACAAAAAGTCCAACCTATGATGAATCATGCTAGAAAAGAAATTGGAGTTGAAGAGGCAATCGATTACCTAAAATCTATCAATGCACCATTTGGTAAAAATTTTGATGGTAGAGGTATGGTCATTTCAAACATCGATACTGGGACTGATTATAGACATAAGGCTATGAGAATCGATGATGATGCCAAAAGCTCAATGAAATTTAAAAAAGAAGACTTAAAAGGTACTGATAAAAATTTCTGGTTGAGCGATAAAATTCCTCATGCTTTCAATTATTATAATGGTGGTAAAATTACTGTAGAAAAATCTGATGATGGAAGCGATTATTTTGATCCACATGGGATGCATATTGCAGGAATTCTTGCGGGAAATGATACTGAAAAAGATATCAAAAACTTTAACGGAATAGATGGAATTGCTCCTAATGCACAGATCTTCTCTTATAAAATGTACTCTGACGCAGGATCTGGCTTCGCAGGGGATGAAACAATGTTTCATGCTATTGAAGATTCAATCAAACACAATGTTGATGTTGTTTCGGTATCATCTGGCTTTACAGGAACAGGTCTTGTAGGTGAGAAATATTGGCAAGCTATTAGAGCATTAAGAAAAGCAGGCATTCCAATGGTCGTAGCTACAGGTAACTATGCGACTTCTGCTTCAAGTTCTTCATGGGATTTAGTAGCAAATAATAATCTGAAAATGACCGACACTGGAAATGTAACACGAACTGCAGCACATGAAGATGCGATAGCAGTTGCTTCTGCTAAAAATCAAACAGTTGAGTTTGATAAAGTTAAGATTGGAGGAGAAAGTTTTAAATACAGAAATATAGGGGCCTTTTTCGATAAGAATAAAATCATAACAAACGAAGATGGTTCAAAAGCTCCTAGTAAATTGAAATTTGTATATATAGGCAAAGGTCAAGACCAAGATTTGATAGGTTTGGATCTTAAGGGCAAAATTGCAGTAATGGATAGAATTTATACAAAGGATTTAAAAAATGCTTTTAAACGAGCAACGGATAAGGGCGCACGCGCCATTATGGTTGTAAATACTGTAAATTACTACAATAGAGATAATTGGACAGAGCTCCCAGCTATGGGATATGAGGAGGATGAAGGAACTACTAGTCAAGTTTTCTCAATTTCAGGAGATGATGGTGTAAAGCTATGGAATATGATTAACCCTGATAAAAAAACTAAAGTCAAAAGAAATAATAAAGAAGATTTTAAAGATAAATTGGAGCAATACTATCCAATTGATATGGCAAGCTATAATTCTAATAAACCGAATGTAGGTGATGAAAAAGAAATTGACTTTAAGTTTGCACCTGACACCGACAAAGAACTGTATAAAGAAGATATCATAGTTCCAGCAGGGTCTACATCTTGGGGGCCAAGAACAGATTTACTTTTAAAACCTGATGTTTCAGCACCTGGTAAAAACATTAAATCCACTCTTAATGTCATTAATGGGAAATCAACTTATGGCTATATGTCAGGAACTAGTATGGCAACTCCAGTTGTAGCAGCTTCTACTGTTTTGATTAGGCCAAAGTTAAAGGAAATGCTTGAAAGACCTGTATTGAAAAATCTTAAGGGAGATGACAAAATAGATCTTACAAGTCTTACAAAAATAGCCCTACAAAATACTGCACGTCCTATGATGGATGCGACTTCTTGGAAAGAAAAAAGTCAATACTTTGCATCACCTAGACAACAGGGGGCAGGGCTAATTAATGTTGCCAATGCTTTGAGAAATGAAGTCGTAGCGACTTTTAAAAACATGGATTCTAAAGGCTTGGTAAACTCTTATGGTTCTATTTCCCTTAAAGAAATAAAAGGAGATAAAAAATATTTTACAATTAAGCTTCACAATACATCAAACAGACCTTTGACCTTTAAAGTTTCAGCATCAACCGTAACTACAGATGCTCTAACTGACAGACTCAAACTGGATGAAACATACAAAGACGAAAAATCTCCAGATGGGAAGCAAATTGTTCCAGAAATTCACCCAGAAAAAGTCAAAGGAGCAAATATCACATTTGAGCATGACACTTTCACTATAGGACCAAATTCTAGCTTTGATTTAAATGCGGTTATAAATGTTGGGGAGGCCAAAAACAAAAATAAATTTGTAGAATCATTTATTCATTTTGAGTCAGTGGAAGAAATGGAAGCTCTAAACTCCAATGGGAAGAAAACAAATTTCCAACCTTCTTTATCGATGCCTCTAATGGGATTTGCTGGGAATTGGAACCATGAACCAATCCTTGATAAATGGGCCTGGGAAGAAGGGTCAAAATCAAAAACAATGGAAGGTTATGATGATGATGGTAAACCGAAAATTCCAGGAACATTAAATAAGGGGATTGGTGGAGAACATGGTATAGATAAATTTAATCCAGCAGGAGTTATACAAAATAGAAAAGATAAAAATACAACATCCCTAGATCAAAATCCAGAATTGTTTGCTTTCAATAACGAAGGGATAAACGCACCCTCATCAAGTGGTTCTAATATTGCTAAAATTTATCCTTTAGATTCAAATGGAAATCCTCAAGATGCTCAACTTGAGAGAGGATTAACACCTTCTCCACTTGTATTAAGAAGTGCAGAAGAAGGATTGATTTCAATAGTGAATACAAATAAAGAGGGAGAAAATCAAAGAGACTTAAAAGTCATTTCGAGAGAACACTTTATTAAAGGAATTTTAAACTCTAAAAGAAATGATGCAAAGGGAATCAAATCTTCTAAACTAAAAGTTTGGGGTGACTTGAAATGGGATGGACTCATTTATAACCCTAGAGGTAGAGAAGAAAATGCACCAGAAAGCAAGGATACTAAAGATCCTGCTACTAAGATAAGAGGTCAATTTGAACCGATTGCGGAAGGTCAATATTTCTATAAATTTAAATATAGATTAACTAAAGATTACCCATGGCAGGTTTCCTATATTCCTGTAAAAATTGATAACACAGCCCCTAAGATTGTGTCGATTGATTTTTCAAATCCTGAAAAAATTAAGCTGATCACAAAGGATACTTATCACAAGGTCAAAGAGCAATACAAGAATGAAACTTTATTTGCGAGAGATCAGAAAGAACATCCTGAAAAATTTGACGAAATTGCCAACGAAGTTTGGTATGCAGGAGCCGCTCTTGTTAATGAAGATGGAGAGGTTGAGAAAAATCTTGAAGTAACTTATGCAGGTGAGGGTCAAGGAAGAAATAGGAAACTTGACAAAGACGGAAATACCATTTATGAAATTAAAGGTGCAGGAGATTTAAGAGGAAAAATCATTGAAGTCATTGCACTAGATGGCTCTAGCAATTTCACAAAGATTCATAGAATTAAATTTGCTGATTATGCTGATGAAAAGGGGATGATTTCCTATTATCTAGTAGATCCTGATCAAGATTCATCTAAATACCAAAAGCTTGGAGAGATTGCAGAATCTAAATTTAAAAATTTAGAAAGCGTCAAAGATGATAGTCTTAAAAAAGATACAACTGAGGAAGAAAATCATCAAGACAATAAAGAGTCTATCGAAGAAAAATCTAGCTTGACTATTCATAAAACTATTTCAACAATTAGAGAGTTTGAAAGTAAAGACTTGAAGAAACTCATTAAAAAGAAATTTAGAGAAGTTGATGACTTTACAAGTGAAACTGGTAAGAGGACAGAAGAATACGATTATAAATACGATGATAAGGGAAATATCATTGCTTATGACGATGGTAGCGCCTTACAATATGAAACTGAAAAACTTGACGAAATCAAATCAAAAATTTATGGTGTTCTGAGCCCGTCTAAAGATGGTCACTTTGAAATTCTTGGAAAGATAAGTAATGTTTCTAAAAATGCCAAGGTATATTATGGCAATAACTATAAATCTATAGAAATCAAAACGACTAAGTATGATTCCCACTCAAAAACGATGACATTTGATTTATACGCTAATATTAATGATATTGTGGATGGATTAGCTTTTTCAGGAGATATGAGATTCTTTGTTAAAGATGATGATCAGATAAAAGCTGAAACTAAAATTAGAATGCCTGAAAAAAATAAGGAAACTAAAACAGAATATCCCTATGCATCAAGTTATGGGAATGTAATAGAATTAGGAGAAGGAGATCTTTCAAAAAACAAACCAAACAATTTAACGGACATGGAATCTGGTAAAATCTATTCTGATTCAGAAAAGCAACAATATCTATTAAAGGATAATATCATTCTGAGAAAAGGCTATGCACTAAAAGTGACTACCTATAATCCTGGAAAAACGGATATGTTAGAAGGAAATGGAGTTTATAGCCAGGAAGATATAGCAAAAATACAAAAGGCCAATCCTAATCTAAGAGTCTTATCAGAAAAAATAATTTATGCTGATAGTAGAAATGTTGAAGATGGAAGAAGTACTCAATCAGTATTAATGTCGGCTTTGGACGGCTTTAACATTGTAAGGTATCAAGTGTTTACATTTAAAATGAATGATAAAGGGGAAGCAATCGATAAAGATGGAAATCTTGTGACAGATTCTTCTAAACTTGTATTATTTGGTAAGGATGGTAAAGAGTACACAGGAGAGGATAAGTCCAATGTAGAAGCTATAAAAGAAGATGGCTCTACGTTATTTATTGATGCAAAACCAGTAAATCTTTCAATGGACAAGAACTACTTTAATCCATCTAAATCTAATAAAATTTATGTACGAAATCCAGAATTCTATTTAAGAGGTAAGATTTCTGATAAGGGTGGTTTTAACTGGGAGTTGAGAGTTAATGAATCTGTTGTAGATAATTATTTAATCTACGGAGATTTACACATTGATAACACTAGAGATTTTAACATTAAGCTTAATGTTAAAGACGGTGACATCATGGACTGGGGGATGAAAGACTATAAAGCAAACGGATTTCCAGATAAGGTAACAGATATGGATGGAAATGTTTACCTTCAAACTGGCTATAGCGATTTGAATGCGAAAGCGGTTGGAGTACACTATCAATTTTTATATGATAATGTCAAACCAGAAGTAAAGATTAATCCAAAAGGAAATACTAGTATCGAATATGCTGATGGAAAATCTGTAGTCTTTAGTATCAATGATAAAAGAAATAATGGATTCGATGGTGAGATTCAAGAACAACATATTTATGTAAATGGAAAAGAATACAAATCATTTGATGATATTAAACAAATAGCAGACAAGACACTAAACATTAAAATTGTTGTAAAAGATTTTGCAAGAAATACGACCGTAAAAGAATTCATTTTAAACAAAGATACGGGAGAGGTAAGCGAACTAAAACCTCATACAGTAACTGTGACCATTCAAAATGGAAAAAAAATGAGTTCAACGATAGTGTCGGAAGAAGATTTCATTTTACCTGTCTATAAGGGTGAATTAGAAGAAGGCTATCAATTTGATGGTTGGGAAATTGCTGGTTTCGAAGGGAAAAAAGATGCTGGCTATGTTCTTAATCTATCAAAAGATACCCTTATAAAACCTGTATTCAAGAAAATAGAGGAGAAAAAGGAGGAGGAAAATAAACCTACTTTTGATGTATCCAAAAAGAAAGATAACCCACAGGTAAATCCTAGTCAATTAAATCAAAGTCATAGAAAAGAGGACTTACAAAGAGCAAATCATTCACAAAAACCTGATTCAACTAAGAATGTTAGGACTACAGTTCTTGATAAAAACTTTGAAAATAAGAAGGAAGTCCATCTTAATGAACAAGAGAACAGAGCTAATAAACATACTAACATTGATAGTAAGTCGGATACTAACCATTCTGATAAGTTGCCAAAAACCGGAACAGTTAGAGCAGTTCTTACACCATTCATTGCTGGAATATTGTTTATAGTAGGAGCATTTCTTGGATTGAAGAAAAAAGATCAAGATTAAGGCAAAATCTATAGAAAAGATGTTTATGTGTTGAGATTAGATACTGTGATGGTTAAACAGTTTGCTGACAATTACTATTTAATACTTAATTCTTAAGTTTACATTGATAATTATACTCTTTTAGAATGTATTAATGGACTTAATTTAGATAACAAAAAATCTTCTTATTACAGATAGGAAGATTTTTTGGATTCTACTGATTTCACAAAATACGGTATCGAACTATAGATTAAAAATTGTGTTTTTAAAATTATCGTAAAAACTCAAGATTTATTTGATGAAGTACAGGCTATATGAAATATGATAAGTAAATACGCTTATTAGATTTTTTATAAACATAATATAAGTGAATAATATGAAAGGATAGCTCCTTTTAATTATCATAGTTAGACTATAAAAATATATAAAATTATTAAAAATTATGGTATAATTTATTTTAATAAAATCGATATAGAGTTTAATGAATGATTCTATTGATGCCAATATTTTAGGATTAGTTGATTGGTTTTCTTTTGAAAATCCATCTATTCATGGATACTGACAAAATATTACGAATTTGTCTAAAATATTGATGAAATATAGTTAAAAATAGGAGGAATACTATGACTAAGAAAAATGGTCCGAAATCAACTGTGTCGAAGGTAGTGAAAGGATCTTCTCCAGCTATGATTAGAGGTAAGTTTTTTAAAATAAAAGTCTATATTGGCATTGCTATTAGTCTTTTGGTTGTTGCAACCCTAGCAAGCCTCTTCTTATTCTCACCTAACGCAAAGAAAGAGTCAAATGAAGCTATTTCTTCAGTTGCTAAAAAAGAGAACACAAGTCAAGAAGCGACAGATGCTTCGAAAGCATCCGAGATTAAGAAGAAGAAAGAAGAGGAAATTCAAAAACTCAAGGAACAGTTAGCTAGTTTAGATAGCAAAGTAGCTGAGTCAGAGAAGTTAGTGGATAAGCTAAAAGAAGAAACTGCTGTTCCGAAACTGGATATTGAAGCACTAAGAAATAACGATTTATCTAGTTTGAAAGGTACATGGCGTACAGCTTCGGGTAAAGAATTTGTTATTAATGACTCTATTAATGAGTCTAGTGAAATATATGCAATTGGCTATAGAGATGGTCAAAAAGTTGAATCTACTTATGAATTAAAAGTCCCAAAAGGTCAAGAACGTCCTAAATCTGATACAGCTTCTTTTGGTATATGGCCAAAAGGTTTAATGGCAGGAGGAGCTGTGCTATATGCAATACCTAGAGGCATTGTCAAGTCCGCTGGACAGTATACTGATCAATCAAATACTGCTGAAGATAGACTTGTGGCTGGACAAAGTCCTAGTATGTTTACGGAACCAGAAAATTTTTATTATCGTGTTAAACCAGATACTAGTAAACTTGAGGAAGAGGAGAAGAATTTAGCTCAACTACAGGCTGAACGCGAAGCAATCAAAACTTCTCTAGAATCTAAGGAAAAGAAAAATAATAACTAGAAAAAACTAGTTTAGAATCTAACTTTCGATTGTTTTAGTTCAGAAATACTGTTGCAATCGCTAGAATGAAGAAGCTCATTAGGGCTTCTTTTCTTTTATCTTAACACTTCAACCACTTAGACTGATATAGAGACCAGATAGGCAACAGAGCTTGTTCTTGAAACTGACCTCTGCTATAATGATTTTTGTAAGGGACGTGAGGCGTCACTATCAGATAACTCAAGTTCATAAAAAAGCAATTGGAGATAAAAATGAAAAAATTATTAGGTATTGGATTCTTGCTAGTTTCAGCTTTGGTTTTGTATTTTGGTTCTGTTGGATGGCCAAGTTTGGATGTCAACCTATGGTCACTGATTCCGGTTGGTCTGTTCCTCTTTTTCACTCTAGAGAATTTTTTGAAAAAAGACTACAAGGCTAGTCTGATGTGTTTAATTATTGCTTTTATCATTGCAAATGCAATTTTAGACCTTTTGCCAATTTCAAGTGGCTTGGTAATTGGAGCGGGCGTACTAGCTTGCATTGGTATTGGATACCTCTTTCCTGATAAAGATACAAAAGAAGACAAATAGAAAAGGCCTCGAGATTTCTCGAGACCCTTTTTTACTTACCAGCGTAATATTTTTGAATTCCTTTCACGATACCTGCTACAAGCTTATCTTGATAGTGGCTATCTCGAATCTGTTGATTTTCAGCGAAATTATCTATATAACCAAGCTCTAGGAGGACGGCTGGTTTAGCAGTTTCTCGAAGAACGGCAAAGCTTCTTTCCAATAAACCAGCATCTTTAGCACCAGTCTCAGCTAACAATGAAGAGTGGATAGCTGCTGCGAGGCGCTTGCTCTCACTTATACGGTCAGGATGGTTATGCCAGTATGGGTTGATTTTACTTGGATAATCAGGATCATCACTGTAGGAATAGGTTTGAATTCCACTAGATTTTGAGTATGCATTACCAGTCGCATTGAAGTGAATACTGATAAAGATGTCAGAGTTAGTCTTGTTAACCATACGAGAACGTTCTGTAACAAAATCTACATCAATATCACTATCACGTGAAGTGAGAACTTTGTAGCCAAGTTCTTCTAACTTTTTGCGTAATTTACGATACACCTGCATGTTGAGGTCTTTTTCAGCGACATTGTAATAGTATGCACCTGAGTCTCTTCCACCATGTCCAGGATCTAAAAAGATGGTTCTACTGTATTGGCCTTTTACAAACCCAACTTCTTTTGAGACCTCAGAAATCCATTGACCATTTTTGTGGAATAGATGGTCTTTACCGTCAATTTTGTAAGTTCCGGAAACATAATGTCCGTTATCATCTAAGTAGTAGCGAGCCTTATAAGTGTCGTCGTAAATCCACTCTTTTTTAGCCATATAACCACCAGCTTTGAGATAGTAAGCTCCAATCCATTCTTTTGATGCATACATTCCACCACGCTTCAAAAAGAACCAGCTGTTATAGTTTTTATCAAATATCCATTCATTATCAGCCATGGCTCCATTGGTTTTTAGATAATAGCTTCCCGACCATTTATCGGCTAACATAGCTCCATCTTGAGCAAAAGAATACCAAGAACCGCTGATTTTTTCCCATTTGTTTTGGACAAATTTTCCAGATGCGTTCGCATAGAACCAGGTATCTTTAATTTTTACCCAGCTATTTTCAGCCATAGCACCACTGTTATTAAATAGGTAGCCCTTAAATGTAGTTGAGCTCAACATGATTCCCTTTTTATCAAAGTAGTACCAAGAACCATTGACTTTCTCCCACTTTTCCTGAGAGATTTTTCCAGAGGATGTGGCATAATACCAATTTTGGTCGATTTTTGCCCAGCCGTTTGTGGCCATAGCTCCACTTTTGGTCAGTAAATAGTTATCAAAAGTTGTATTACTAAGCATGATTCCATCTTTGTCAAAGTAATACCAAGCACCACCAATTTTCTCCCATTTATTCTGAGAAATTTTTCCAGAAGAATTAGCGAAGTACCATTTTCCATTGATAAAGTTCCAACCGTTTTCAGCCATCACTCCATCTTTATTGAAAACATAACCATCAAAGGTTGTATTGCTTAGTCGATGGCCATCTTTATTGAAGTAGTACCACTTTCCTTGGATTTTTTTCCAGTTGGTAACAGGTTTGTTGTGTTCGTAAAAGCGCCAGTTATTATTTTCTTCCTGCCAACCTTCTTTGACTTTTTCAACTTTTTCTTCTTTTTTTACTTCAGACTTCTTCTCTTCTGTGGCGGGAGTTTTTTTCTCTGTTTTTTCTTCTTTATCATCAATTTTAGAAGAATTGTCTGTTTTTTCGACCTTCTCTTTCGATTTTTCTTGGTTTTCGATTTTTGAAGTACTTGAATGAGGAATTGTTACATTTTCGCGTACTGACTCTGCTTTATTTTCTTGAGCTTGGGCAGTTGTTTGAGTGTATCCTAAAATAGATAAGGCAACTGCACTAGCAAGTAAAACCTTTTTCATATTAAACTCCTTTTGTTTTTTTGCTTATTATAATAAAATCTTGCTGATTTCTCAACTATCAAACTGAACTTCTTCTAGTAGATAGTCAATAAAGCGTTCGCCCATCTTAGATAGGCTGGTTTTTTCATGCTGGATATAGACCAGCTCAATTGGGTCATCAATATCCAGTGGGATAGAAACGATATTGTCTCCGTTGAGGTTGCTGTTCAAAATCCCTGTCGCAATGGTATAACCATCCAAACCAATCAAGAGATTAAAGAGGGTAGCACGGTCGCTGACTACGATAGATTTTTTGTGGTATTCCTGCGAGAGAATCTCTTCTGAAAAGTAGAAGGAGTTGTGCGTCCCTTGGTCATAGCTGAGGTAAGGGAAGTTCTCCAAGTCTTCTAGTTTGACCTTATCTTTCTTTGCCAGAGGATTGGTCTTGCTGACAAAGATATGAGGCTGAGCGGTAAAAAGATGGTGAGCCAGCAGGTGGTTGTCATCCAGCATTTTGGTTAAAACATCACGGTTGTAGCTGTTAAAAAATAAGACACCGACCTCACTACGGAAGTTCTTGACGTCGTCGATAATCTCCCAAGTACGAGTTTCACGAAGGAAGAGCTCGTATTTTTCCATATCACTTTTCTTGAGTAGAGAGACAAAGGCATTGACCACAAAGGCATAGTGTTGAGACGAAACGCTAAAGAGTTCGCGGTGGGCGACAGGATTTTTATAACGTTCCTCCAGAAGTTGAGTTTGCTCGACAACCTGACGGGCATAGGAGAGAAACTCCATCCCATCACGGGTCAAGGTGATACCCTTGGGATTGCGGATAAAGATCTCAATCCCCATTTCATTTTCCAAATCTCTCACAGCATTGGAAAGACTCGGCTGGGTGATAAAGAGCTGCTTAGCTGCCTCATTCATAGAGCCAGTTTCGACGATTTTGATAATATAGTGTAATTGTTGAATTCTCATGTTTTTATTGTACCACACTTGCGTCAGAATCGCCAAAGATGATAGGAAAATAAGGGGCATTGTGTGATTCTCTTCTTGAAAAAAACACAAAATTTTGCTAGAATGGATTTTATGAAAACATTCTATGATGTGCAGCAATTCCTCAAACGATTTGGTATCATTGTTTACATGGGAAAACGCTTATATGATATTGAACTGATGAAGTTGGAACTCTCACGGATTTACGATGCAGGGTTGATGGACAAATTAGACTATCTAGAAGCAGAAGCGGTTCTTCGCAGAGAGCACAAGGTAGAATTGGATTATATTGAGAAAAATGGAGAAAAGAACTAATGGTTACTTGGATTTTGTGGGCACTAATACTAGCAATGTTGGCGTGGATGGGCTTTAACTATCTTCGTATTCGCCGTGCAGCTAAAATCGTGGACAATGAGGAGTTTGAAGCCTTGATTCGTACGGGTCAATTGATTGATTTGCGCGACCCAGCAGAATTTCACAGAAAACATATTCTTGGGGCTCGCAATATTCCTTCAAGTCAGTTGAAAACTAGTCTTGTAGCCCTTCGTAAAGACAAACCTGTCCTTCTCTACGAAAACCAACGTGCGCAACGTGTCACAAATGCAGCCCTTTACTTGAAAAAACAAGGTTTTTCTGAGATTTATATCCTTTCTTATGGCTTGGATTCTTGGAAAGGAAAAGTGAAGACTAATTAACATAAGCTAAATTCTCAAACTAAGTTCCGCTTTGGGTAGACAAGTGGACGTTTCTTTGAGAGATTGCTATAATTAATATTATGAAAAAACTTATAGTATTATATAGACAAAACCTATTTCTTTTGATATAATTTAGTGGTAATAATTTTAGGAGTTTTATAATATGAAAGAAAAGAAGAAATCTTCCCTTGTTTTAGGTATCCTATCTATCGTTCTTGGTTTTCTACTACCAGTGGTAGGGCTTGTTTTGGGAATTATTGGATTAGTGTTAGCTAATTCACATCAAAAAGAGTCTGAGCTGGACTATAAAACAGAAAAAATACTTGGTATCGTAGGTATTGTAATTTCTGTAATTATGTGGATTTTAGGATTTATAGTTCTTATGAATATATCAGCTTAACAATAAAACATTTTATTGTTAAACTCACCCCGAAAGTTAGCAGAAAAATCTAGCTTTTGGGGTGTTTTATTATGAAAATAACTTATGAGGATAAAGTTCAGAGCTATGAACATAAAAAGCAAGGTCAAAGCTTAAAGCAACTTTCAAAAAGATTTAGTGTGGATGTTTCTGGGCTAAGATACATGATGAGATTGATTGAACATTTCGGAATAGAAAGTATCAAAAAAGTTAAAAATTATCACTATTCTCCAGAACCAAAACAAGAAATGATTGATAAATTTTTCCTTGTAGGTTGATTACAAATAAGAAAACGAGCTTGGATGTTTCCGAGCTCATTTTTTAACCACTTTTTCTGAGTAAGTCACGAATGCTTGTCAACTCTTGTGAGTTTAGGGGACGGTAGTCTCCTTCTTGAAGATTCTGATCTAAGCTCCAAGATCCAAAACAGGTACGTTTGAGGGAGGTCACCTTGACACCAACTGAGAGGAACATTTTTTTAACCTGATGAAATTTTCCTTCTGAAATGGTGATAGAGGCTTGGCTGTGGGAAGGACTTGCAGATAGAATCTCTAGTCTTGCAGGTTTACAGACAGTACCATCTAAAAAGACAATTCCCTTTTGAAAGGCTTGGATATGGTCAGGTGTCAGAAGTCCATTGACCTCAACTCGATAGGTTTTATCGACATGATATTGGGGATGGAGGAGCTGAAAGCCTAAGGGACCGTTATCGGTCAAGAGAAGGAGTCCTGTCGTATCTCGGTCCAGTCGGCCGACGGCATAGAGCTTGTCAGACTGGATGTCAGGCGGAAGGAGGTCCATGACAGTTGGAAGTTCCGTGTCTCTATTGGCTGTCACGACACCAGCAGGCTTATGAAGCATCAGATAGGTGTGCTCATAGCCTTGAATGATTCGGCCCCGAAAGAGGAGCTCCTGTAGTCCTGTATCGATATTTTGGGCTAGGGAGCGGGCTGGGCAACTATCGACGAGAATGTCCCCTTTGAGTAAGGCTTGTTTCATGGTCTTTCGGCTGATTTTTTCTTGGGCTAATAAATTATCTAAACGCATACTGTGCTTATCTTATCATAAGTCGCTTGCTTTGAAAAGGCTTGACGTGAAAAGAAAAGCGCAGTGAAAACATTTACACTTGCTTGAGTTATGTTATTTACTTGAAAATATGGTATAATCGTTCAGTTAGAAAATAAATTTTGAATATTATAGAGGAAATCATGACAAAACTTAGAGAAGATATCCGTAACATTGCGATTATCGCCCACGTTGACCACGGTAAAACAACCCTCGTTGACGAATTATTGAAACAATCAGAAACGCTTGATGCACGTACTGAATTGGCAGAGCGTGCTATGGACTCAAACGATATCGAAAAAGAGCGTGGAATTACCATCCTTGCTAAAAATACAGCCGTTGCCTACAACGGAACTCGTATCAATATCATGGACACACCAGGACACGCGGACTTCGGTGGAGAAGTTGAGCGTATCATGAAAATGGTTGACGGTGTTGTCTTGGTCGTAGATGCCTACGAAGGAACAATGCCACAAACTCGTTTCGTATTGAAAAAAGCTTTGGAACAAGACCTTGTCCCAATCGTGGTTGTTAACAAAATCGACAAACCATCAGCTCGTCCAGCAGAAGTAGTGGACGAAGTCTTGGAACTTTTCATCGAGCTTGGTGCAGATGATGACCAGCTTGACTTCCCAGTGGTGTATGCTTCAGCGATCAACGGAACTTCTTCATTGTCAGACGATCCAGCTGACCAAGAAGCTACTATGGCACCAATCTTTGACACGATTATCGACCACATCCCAGCTCCAGTAGATAACTCAGATGAGCCTTTACAGTTCCAAGTGTCACTTTTGGACTACAATGACTTCGTTGGACGTATCGGTATCGGTCGTGTCTTCCGTGGTACTGTTAAGGTTGGGGACCAAGTTACCCTTTCTAAACTTGATGGTACAACTAAAAACTTCCGTGTTACAAAACTCTTTGGTTTCTTTGGTTTGGAACGTCGTGAAATCCAAGAAGCTAAAGCGGGTGACTTGATTGCCGTTTCAGGTATGGAAGACATCTTTGTCGGTGAAACCATTACTCCGACAGATGCAGTAGAAGCTCTTCCAATCCTACACATCGATGAGCCAACTCTTCAAATGACATTCTTGGTCAACAACTCACCATTTGCTGGTAAAGAAGGTAAATGGGTAACTTCTCGTAAGGTGGAAGAACGCTTGCAGGCAGAATTGCAAACAGACGTTTCCCTTCGTGTTGAGCCAACTGATTCACCAGATAAATGGACTGTTTCAGGACGTGGAGAATTGCACTTGTCAATCCTTATCGAAACAATGCGTCGTGAGGGATATGAACTTCAAGTATCTCGTCCAGAAGTTATCGTAAAAGAAATCGATGGAGTTAAATGTGAGCCATTTGAACGTGTTCAAATCGACACTCCAGAAGAATACCAAGGGTCTGTTATCCAAAGTCTTTCTGAACGTAAGGGTGAAATGTTGGATATGATTTCAACTGGTAATGGTCAAACTCGTTTGGTCTTCCTTGTTCCAGCGCGTGGTTTGATTGGATACTCAACTGAGTTCTTGTCAATGACTCGTGGTTACGGTATCATGAACCATACCTTCGACCAATACTTGCCTTTGATTCCAGGTGAAATTGGTGGTCGTCACCGTGGTGCCCTTGTTTCTATCGATGCTGGTAAGGCTACAACTTACTCAATCATGTCTATCGAAGAACGTGGTACAATCTTTGTCAACCCAGGTACTGAGGTTTATGAAGGAATGATCATCGGTGAAAACTCTCGTGAAAACGACTTGACCGTTAACATCACTAAGGCAAAACAAATGACTAACGTTCGTTCAGCTACTAAGGACCAAACAGCTGTTATCAAGACACCTCGTATCTTGACCCTTGAAGAGTCTCTTGAGTTCTTGAATGATGATGAGTACATGGAAGTAACTCCTGAGTCTATCCGTTTGCGTAAACAAATCCTTAACAAGGCAGAGCGTGAGAAAGCTAACAAGAAGAAAAAATCAGCTGAATAAGAGCTAGAAAGAGATAAAGATGGTTTATTTAATCATAGGACTCCTCTTATTACTACTCTATGTATTTGCGACACCAGAAAGCATTAAAGGGACAGTTAACATCGTCCTTGTCGTCTTTGCTTTCGTAGCACTTTTGATTTTGCTCATGTTGTCAGTTCTGCAAATCTTTCAGCTACCGACAGAATTCTTTATCACAATCGCCATGCTTTTCCTAGCATACTTTAGCTTGCGAGATATTACCCTCATGTCGGTCAGTAAAAGTAAAAGAAGATAAAAAGAGAGTTTTGGCTCTCTTTTTGCTTGTTAGAATGCCCAATCTGAGCATTTTCATTTAGAATTATTTCCATAAAAATGGTAAAATAGTAAGAGTAGAAATGGAGTTCGAGACATGAAAGTAATAGATCAATTTAAAAATAAGAAAGTCCTTGTTTTAGGTTTGGCCAAGTCTGGTGAATCCGCAGCTCGTTTGTTGGACAAACTAGGTGCTATTGTGACAGTAAATGACGGGAAACCTTTTGAGGATAATCCAGCTGCCCAAAGTTTGCTGGAAGAAGGGATCAAGGTTATCACAGGCGGTCATCCTTTGGAACTCTTGGATGAAGAGTTCGCCCTTATGGTGAAAAATCCAGGTATCCCATACAGTAATCCTATGATTGAAAAGGCTTTGGCGAAGGGAATTCCAGTCTTGACCGAGGTGGAATTGGCTTACTTGATTTCAGAAGCACCGATTGTTGGTATTACTGGTTCAAATGGAAAAACAACCACAACGACCATGATTGGGGAAGTTTTGACTGCTGCTGGACAACATGGTCTTTTATCAGGAAATATCGGCTATCCAGCTAGTCAAGTGGCCCAAACTGCGTCAGACAAGGACACGCTTGTTATGGAACTTTCTTCTTTCCAACTCATGGGCGTTCAAGAATTCCATCCAGAGATTGCGGTTATTACCAACCTCATGCCAACTCATATTGACTACCATGGGTCATTTGAGGAATATGTAGCAGCCAAGTGGAATATCCAGAACAAGATGACAGCGGCTGATTTCCTTGTCTTGAACTTTAACCAAGACTTGGCAAAAGAATTAGCTACTAAAACACAAGCTACAGTTGTACCATTCTCAACACTTGAAAAGGTTGATGGAGCTTATCTGGAAGATGGTCAACTCTACTTCCGTGGTGAAGTGGTCATGGCAGCGAATGAAACCGGAGTTCCAGGTAGCCACAATGTGGAAAATGCCCTTGCGACTATTGCTGTAGCCAAGCTTCGTAGTGTGGATAACCAAACCATTAAAGAAACTCTTTCAGCCTTTGGAGGTGTCAAACACCGTCTCCAATTTGTGGATGAAATCAAGGGTGTCAAATTCTATAATGATAGCAAGTCAACCAATATCTTGGCTACTCAAAAAGCCTTGTCAGGATTTGACAACAGCAAGGTCATTTTGATTGCAGGTGGTTTGGATCGTGGCAATGAGTTTGACGAATTGGTGCCAGATATTACTGGACTCAAGAAGATGGTCATCCTTGGTCAGTCTGCAGAACGTGTTAAACGGGCAGCAGATAAGGCTGGTGTGTCTTATGTGGATGCGACTGATATTGCAGATGCGACTCGCAAGGCCTATGAACTTGCGACTCAAGGAGATGTGGTTCTTCTCAGTCCTGCTAATGCTAGCTGGGATATGTATGCTAACTTTGAAGTACGTGGCGACCTCTTTATCGACACAGTAGCGGAGTTAAAGGAATAATATGAAAAAAATTGTCTTTACAGGTGGGGGGACGGTTGGACACGTGACCCTCAACCTTTTGTTGATTCCCAAGTTCATCGAAGATGGCTGGGAAGTCCACTATATCGGGGATAAGCGTGGGATTGAACACCAAGAAATCCTCAAGTCAGGCTTGGATGTCACTTTCCACTCCATTGCGACTGGAAAATTGCGTCGCTATTTCTCTTGGCAAAATATGCTGGACGTCTTCAAAGTTGGCTGGGGAATCGTCCAATCTCTCTTTATCATGTTACGACTTCGTCCACAGGCTCTTTTTTCAAAGGGAGGCTTTGTCTCAGTACCGACTGTTATCGCTGCGCGTGTGTCAGGAGTGCCAGTCTTTATTCACGAATCTGACCTGTCTATGGGATTGGCCAATAAAATAGCTTATAAATTTGCGACGAAGATGTATTCAACCTTTGAGCAAGCTTCAAGTTTGTCTAAGGTCGAGCATGTGGGGGCAGTGACAAAGGTTTCAGACCAAAAAAATTCAGAACCAGATGAATTGGTGGATATCCAAACCCACTTTAATCCTAAATTGCCAACTGTATTGTTTGTCGGTGGTTCTGCAGGCGCTCGTGTCTTTAACCAATTGGTGACAGACCATAAGAAAGAACTGACAGAGCGCTACAATATTATCAATCTAACTGGAGATTCTAGCCTGAATGAGTTGAGCCAAAATCTCTTTCGTGTTGACTATGTGACCAATCTCTATCAACCCTTGATGGAATTGGCTGATATTGTTGTGACACGTGGTGGTGCCAATACGATTTTTGAGCTCTTGGCCATGGCAAAATTGCATGTTATTGTGCCACTTGGTCGTGAAGCTAGTCGTGGAGACCAGATTGAAAATGCAGCTTACTTTGTAAAAAAAGGCTATGCAGAAGAGCTTCAAGAAAGCGATTTGACCTTGGACAGTTTAGAAGAGAAGCTTTCTCACTTACTAAGTCACAAGGAAGATTACCAAGCTAAGATGAGGGCTTCAAAGGAATTGAAATCTCTAGCAGATTTTTATCAATTGTTGAAAAAAGATTTATCATAAGGAAAGTAAATGTCAAAAGATAAGAAAAATGAGGGCAAAGAAATCCTCGAAGAATTTAAAGAGTTATCAGAATGGCAGAAACGAAACCAGGAATATCTAAAAAAGAAGGCTGAGGAAGAGGCGGCCCTAGCTGAGGAGAAGGAAAAGGAAAGACAAGCACGAATGGCTTCAAAATCTGAAAAGTCAGATGAAACCGAGGACCAAGAGAGTGAATCTGAACCAAAAGACCCAAAATCAGCTAAGGAAGATGCTAAAGAAAAAGTAGAAGAGTCAGAAGACGTCAAAAAAGAAGTAGTCAAAGAAGAATCAAAGTCTAAAAAGACAGAGAAAGAGGATAAACGGGATAAAAAGGCAGAGAAAAAGCCTGTAAAGGAAAAACCAGTCAAACCGAAAATTCCAGGAGTTCATATCTGGCGGGCTATCTCGATTTTGTTTCTCAGTCTGATTTTATTGGTTGTCTCTGCTTATTTGCTTAGTCCTTATGCGACCATGAAGGATATTCGTGTTGAGGGAACAGTGCAAACTACAGCTGATGATATTCGACAGGCTTCAGGCATTCAGGATTCGGATTATACGATTAACCTTCTGCTAGACAAGGCAAAATATGAAGAGCAGATCAAATCTAACTATTGGGTTGAATCAGCTCAGCTTGTCTATCAATTTCCAACCAAGTTTACAATCAAGGTTAAGGAATATGATATTGTGGCCTACTATGTTTCTGGAGAAAGTCATTATCCAATCCTTTCAAGCGGTCAGCTTGAGACCAGTTCGGTGAGTTTGGTGAGTCTGCCAGAAACTTATATATCAGTTTTCTTTAATGACAGCGAACAAATCAAGACTTTTACGTCAGAACTTGCTCAAATTAGTCCAGAACTCAAGTCTGCTATCCAAAAGGTGGAATTAGCCCCAAGCAAGGTCACATCAGATTTAATTCGATTGACTATGAATGATTCGGACGAGGTCTTGGTTCCTCTATCTGAAATGAGTAAGAAACTGCCTTACTACAGTAAGATTAAGCCACAATTGTCAGAACCGAGTGTGATTGACATGGAAGCTGGAATTTACAGTTACACTGTGGCGGATAAATTAATTATGGAGGCTGAGGAAAAAGCCAAACAAGAGGCTAAGGAAGCTGAGAAGAAACAAAAAGAGGAAGAGAAGAAAAGACTGGAAGAACAGCAGAATAAACTAGAAGAGGAAAGGAAAAAGCTGGAGGAAGAGGGCAATCAAAACCAAACGACCCGACGTTCATCGCGTCGCTAGGTTTACCTTTTCTTCTATAGCTCTTTAGTTGCCATGTTTTTACTTGACAAGTGTTAGTAGAAATAATAGAATAGTAAAAAACCTTTAAAGCAGTCCAGAGAGGCAGCTAAGGTTAGACGGTGAAAGGGTGGAGACTACCCATTTTTCGTGGAACCTTGCTGTTGGCAGGTTCCTTTTTTCGTGGCTTCTTGTGGCCAGACTCTCTCACTAGCAAAGGTAAAAGGAGAAACCTATGCGAGAACATCGTCCAGTTATTGCTCTTGATTTTCCTAGTTTTGAGGCGGTCAAGGAATTCTTAGCTCTTTTTCCAGCAGAAGAAAGCCTTTATCTTAAGGTAGGGATGGAGCTTTATTACGCAACGGGTCCTGAGATTGTGTCCTACTTGAAAGGTCAAGGTCATAGTGTCTTTTTGGATCTCAAACTTCATGACATTCCCAATACAGTCAAATCAGCTATGAAGGTCCTGTCTCAGCTTGGTGTGGATATGACAAATGTTCATGCGGCTGGCGGTGTAGAGATGATGAAGGCTGCGCGTGAAGGTCTTGGAAGTCAAGCCAAATTGATCGCTGTCACTCAGCTCACGTCAACATCAGAAGCTCAGATGCAGGAGTTTCAAAATATCCAAACCAGCCTGCAAGAGTCTGTGATTCATTATGCTAAGAAGACAGCTGAAGCGGGATTAGATGGTGTTGTTTGCTCGGCTCAGGAAGTGCAAGTCATCAAGCAGGCTACCAAACCAGAGTTTATTTGTCTGACACCGGGCATTCGTCCACAGGGAGCTGCTATTGGAGATCAAAAACGCGTTATGACACCTGCTGATGCCTATCAAATCGGTAGTGACTATATCGTAGTGGGACGTCCCATTACCCAAGCTGAGGATCCTGTTGCAGCTTATCATGCCATCAAGAATGAATGGACACAGGACTGGAATTAAAGAACTAGATTAGAAAAATAAAAGGAGAATACCATGACACTTGCTAAAGATATCGCTAGCCACCTCTTGAAAATCCAAGCCGTTTACCTCAAACCAGAGGAGCCTTTCACTTGGGCATCTGGTATCAAGTCACCCATTTATACAGATAACCGTGTGACCCTTGCCTATCCAGAAACTCGTACCCTCATTGAAAATGGCTTTGTGGAAGCTATCAAAGAAGCCTTTCCAGAGGTAGAAGTGATTGCAGGAACTGCAACAGCAGGGATTCCACACGGAGCTATTATTGCTGATAAGATGAACTTGCCATTTGCCTACATCCGTAGCAAACCAAAAGACCACGGAGCTGGTAACCAAATCGAAGGCCGCGTAGCTCAGGGGCAAAAGATGGTAGTGGTTGAAGACCTCATTTCAACTGGTGGTTCTGTTCTCGAGGCCGTGGCAGCAGCCAAGCGAGAAGGAGCAGATGTGCTTGGAGTTGTAGCGATTTTCAGCTACCAATTGCCAAAAGCAGACAAAAACTTTGCAGATGCTGGTGTTAAGCTGTTAACACTTTCTAACTACAGTGAACTCATTCACCTAGCTCAAGAAGAAGGTTACATCACACCAGAAGGGCTCGACCTTCTAAAAAGCTTTAAAGAAGACCAAGAAAATTGGCAAAATGCTTAAGACATAGAAAATCAGGTAGTCACTAGGATTACCTGATTTCTTTTTGTGATGTTATTGGATCTTATACTCAATGAAAATCAAATATAATCCAAGGTGAAGCTGATATGGTTTGAAGAGATTTTCGAAGAGTATTAGTCAACTTTTCCACCTTCAACAACCAGGTCATCTGCTTTAGCAGCGTCACCGTAGGTTGGGTGAAGTGTTTTTTCATAGGCCTTGTGGAAGAAGGTTTCCTTGCCTAATTTTTCAATATCTTTATTGATGAAGTCTAGCAATTCTTGGTTGCCTTTTTGAACTGCTGCTGCGATGGTATCTGGATCACCGAGGGAAGTAATTCCTACTTCAAATCCTTTATTTTCAAGTGCCCAAGCTAGGACTTCAGTATTGTCAGTTGAAAAGGCATCTCCACGTCCGTCAAGAAGGGCTTGGTAGGCATCGCTATATTGGTCGTATTTTTGGAGTTTTACTTCTGGGTGATTTTTCTCAAAATAAGTTTCAGCAGTTGTTCCTTTTGTGACAATCAAGGTTTTGCCTTCTAATTCTTTAACGTCTTTGATGACTTTATCTTTTGGTGACACAACACCGAGTGATACTTTCATGTATGGAAGGGCAAAATCAACTTGTTTCTTGCGTTCGTCAGTCACTGTAAAGTTGGCAAGAGTAATATCTACCTTGTTTGAAATCAAGTATTCAGCACGGTTGGCAGCGTCGACTGAAACGTATTTAACCTTCACCCCAAGGTCTTGTGCCAGTTGGTTCCCAAGTTCAATATCGTAACCTTGGTAAGAACCGTCATTGTCAACGTAACCAAAAGGTTTCTTATCTCCAAATACGGCGATTCGCAGTTCACCGCTTTTTTTGATTTCATCGATTGTGCGAGCCTTGGCAGTTGTTTTTCCAGAGGATGAACCAGCATTTCCACCTGAGCTACAAGCTGTGACAAAGATAAGGGCGAAGGCAAGTGCAAAAACAGTTAAGAGTGGTTTGAATAGTTTCATAAGAATCTCCTTTATAGATATGAGCCAAATTGGCTAAAGTCAAAGACGTTTAAAAATTCCTGGGCTCGTTTGGTTTGCGGATTGGTAAAGAAGGCTTGAGCCGTTCCTTCTTCAGCGATTTTCCCTTGGTCGAGGAAGATAATCCGATCGGCAATAGCTTGAGCAAACTGCATTTCGTGGGTTACTAGAATCATGGTACGGCCTTCTTGGGCCAAATCATTGATAAGTTCCAGCACCTCACGTACCATTTCTGGATCCAGCGAAGCCGTCACTTCGTCAAAGAGGATAATTTCTGGATGCATGAGGAGGGCACGGACAATTGCAACCCGTTGCTTCTGTCCACCAGATAATTGACGCGCAAAGCTATGTTGCTTATCTAGTAAACCGACACGCTCTAGTAGTTGCAGAGCTTCTTCAGTTACTTGCTTCTTGTCTCTTCCCTGAGCCTTGATAGGGCCTAGGATGAGGTTTTGTAGGACATCCAGATGGGGAAAGAGTTCATAGCTTTGAAAGACCATGCCAATCTTTTGGCGAACTAGGTGAAAATCTTTTTTATTTTCAACGATAGACTGACCATGCAGCAGGATATCTCCACCTTGAATATTTTCTAAGCCATTAAGGCAACGAAGGAGGGTACTTTTACCACAACCAGATGGCCCTAGGATGACGACAACTTCCCCTTTATTGATTTGTAGGGATAGACCTTGGAGGATGGGATTGTCTCCGAAGGATTTTTTGAGTTCCTTGATTTCTAAGATAGTTTCAGACATTTAGTTCCTCCAATGTTTTTCTAAGTGAGTGGATAGTTTGGAAATAGGAAAGCAGACTGCGAAATACAAGACCAGAATGGTTCCATAAATCCAAAAGGAAGCAGTTGGGATGGTCAGGCGATTGCTATCGATGATTTGTTGTCCAACCTTTGTAACCTCAACAACCCCTATCAAAACAACCAAGGAAGTGGTTTTAATCATCCGAGTAACAAGATTGATGGCTTGTGGCAGTAATCTTCTAAAGACTTGTGGGATAATGATGTGGTAGTAAAGTTGAACATTGGTTAAGCCGAGTGCCTGTCCACTTTCAAACTGATGCTTAGGAAGGGAAGTGATGGCTCCACGGACCAAGTCCCCCATCTCAGCTGTTCCCCAGAGGGTGAAAACGATAATAGCAGAAGTCTCACCTGAGATATTGATATTAAAGTTTCGAGCCAAGCCAAAGTAAACGATGAAGAGTAGTACCAGCTGGGGTATGATACGGATGAATTCCAGATACAATCGTGTTAAAAATCGTACGATTCTAGAATGGGAGGTCATGATGATTCCCATGACTGTTCCGAACATCATGGATAAGAGGACAGATAGGATGGATATCCCAATCGTAACGCTCAATCCCTGTAAGATTCTCAGGAGATTATTTCCCTGAAAGAGTACTTGGATTCCCGAATCCTGCATGGCGGAGCCTCCTTTCTATCCAGCTAAAGACCAGTGAAATGGGTAGAAGTATCATCAAATAAGCACCTACCAACATAGCAAGCGCAATGTCTGTTTCATAGTAGAGCCCAATCAAGTCCTTGGCGACGTACATGAGGTCGGCCAAAGCTACTGCTGAGAAAACGGAGGTTTCCTTGATGAGGAAAATGACATTGGCACTAAAAGACGGTAGGGCCACCGCTGTTGCTTGCGGAAGAACTACATAGCGAAAGACCTGTATAGGTGTCAGACCGATGGCTAATCCAATCTCCTGCTGGGTTTGACTGACGGCTTCCAACCCACTTCGGAAAGATTCTGCCATATAGGAGCCCCCTAGAAAGATAAGTCCTAGAGTAGCGCAGACTTCTGAAGATAGGACAATCCCTATTCGGGGAAGACCGAAGTAGAGAAAGAAGAGTTGAATCAAAAGGGGCGTATTACGTGACAATTCAATATAGGCTGTCGCTACTTGCGCCAAAATAGGAATTCGATAATGTCGGATGATACTAACGATTAAACCGAGCAGAAAGGATCCCAAAATTCCCCAAACTGCAATATGCAAGGTCAGAAGAAATGCCTTTTGATATAGTGGTAGATATTGTTCAACAATGGACCAATCCAAAAATAAAACCTCCCATCTAGAAATAATACAGTTATTGTAGCACTTAAAATCTCCTTTGGATAATATTTATTTTTTATTGCTGTTATAGGGATTTTTTATCATAGTCCTAGAATTTCTGAAATTTCCAAACAAAATATTTGAAAATTTTTGAAAAAAGAGTTAAGATATTTTTGTAATATACAAAGTAAACGCTTACTTATTAAGGAGGGCATTTTATGTCATACAAAACAAGCAATGCAGAGGGTCATGTAGATTTCATCAATACCTATGATTTGGAGCCAATGGCGCAACAAGTTATTCCGAAAGCAGCATTTGGATATATCGCTAGTGGGGCGGAAGATACTTTCACTTTGCGTGAGAATATTCGTGCCTTTAACCACAAACTCATCGTTCCTCATACACTTTGCAATGTAGAAAATCCAAGTACAGAGATTGAATTTGCAGGTGAAAAATTGTCTTCACCAATTATTATGGCGCCTGTTGCGGCTCATAAATTGGCAAATGAACAGGGTGAAGTGGCGACTGCGCGTGGTGTACATGAGTTTGGTTCCCTCTATACAACCAGTTCCTACTCTACTGTCGATCTTCCAGAAATTACGGAAGCCCTTCAAGGGACACCTCATTGGTTCCAATTTTACTTTAGTAAGGATGACGGGATTAACCGCCACATCATGGACCGTGTGAAGGCTGAAGGTTATAAAGCGATTGTCTTGACAGCAGATGCTACTGTAGGGGGTAATCGTGAGGTTGATAAGCGTAATGGTTTTGTCTTCCCAGTTGGCATGCCGATTGTTGAAGAATACCTGCCAGAAGGTGCTGGTAAATCAATGGACTTTGTTTACAAATCAGCTAAACAACGCTTGTCTCCACGTGATGTAGAATTTATCGCTGAATACTCAGGACTTCCTGTTTATGTCAAGGGACCACAATGCCGTGAGGACGTTGAACGTTCGCTTGCTGCGGGAGCTTCTGGTATCTGGGTAACCAACCACGGTGGTCGCCAAATCGACGGTGGACCAGCTGCCTTCGACTCACTTCAAGAAGTAGCTGAAGCAGTTGATAAACGCGTGCCAATTGTCTTTGACTCAGGTGTTCGTCGTGGTCAACACGTCTTTAAAGCCTTGGCTTCAGGAGCAGACTTGGTAGCTATTGGTCGCCCTGTTATCTATGGCTTGGCCCTTGGTGGTAGTGTCGGTGTACGCCAAGTCTTTGAACACTTGAATGCAGAATTGAAGACAGTTATGCAGTTATCTGGAACTCAGACCATTGAAGATGTCAAACACTTTAAACTTCGTCATAACCCATACAACCCAACCTTCCCAGTTGACCCACGCGACTTAAAATTGTATTGATAAAACAGCTTGCCTCCACTTGATGTGGAGGTTTTTTTCGTCTATAGGAGGAATAAATCACCATTAAAAACAATATAAATATATTTTCTAATCAAATATCTTGCTAGGGCTTTCATTTTTTGCTATACTGGTGCAGTAATTAAATAATAAAGACATTTGGGGTGCTTTAGGCTGAGATGATACCCATTGAACCTGA
>NZ_NGVM01000109.1:0-593 GCF_002238115.1 Streptococcus sp. KR
TTCATACAAGAAAGCCAAGAAGGCTGCAACTAAAGCTAAGTATCTTAAGGCTTACAAGGCTGCCACAGCTAACCTTAACAAAACCTACGTTAAGTACGGCAAGTAATTCGAAACAAAACGTGTAATCTGCGTGATTACACGTTGCTTTTTGCACAGAGCAGTTAGGCACAGACTTGGTTAAAGTGGCTTACATCCGACATTAAAAAATGGAAGTTTGTCAAATGGTGTTAAAGGATAGTTTCTATCCTTTGGAGATCTCCTCGTGTGGGAGATCTTTTTTGTTGTTTTATTAGTTGCGGCGTTTAATCTGGTGTGTTGTCTGAATATCGTACTTGAAGGCATAACAAATAAGCCTACCATCGTGACGTTATTGTGGTAGATAATCTAGGCAATCAGCTGGTAGACGCAAGCTAAACAAGAGCTAGGGGTTCGTGTTTTGAGATACCCTTAATTTTGGGGGCACGTACAAAGTACGTATCCTTTGATAGTGAAAAGATCTCCCCAATTGTGGGGACATCTCAAAAAAGTTATTGACGGGAACACCAACGATTTCAGAACGGGATTTTTTGGACTGGTGTCAGGCACGATTGGCG
>NZ_NGVM01000110.1:0-586 GCF_002238115.1 Streptococcus sp. KR
CTTGTGCTTGCTGACTCAGAGGCACTTGTGCTTGCTGACTGGCTAGCTGATGTGCTTGCTGATTGGCTCGCACTTGTTGATGCTGACTCAGACGCAGACGTGCTTGCTGATTGGCTCGCACTTGTTGATGCTGACTTAGATGCGCTTGTTGAAGCACTTTGGCTGGCACTTGTCGACGCTGACTTAGATGCGCTTGTTGAAGCACTTTGGCTGGCACTTGTCGACGCGGACTTAGATGCGCTCGTTGAAGCACTTTGGCTGGCACTTGTCGACGCTGACTTAGATGCGCTCGTTGAAGCACTTTGGCTGGCACTTGTTGATGCTGACTTAGATGCGCTCGTTGAAGCACTTTGGCTGGCACTTGTCGACGCTGACTTAGATGCACTTGTTGAGGCACTTTGACTTGCACTTGTCGACGCGGACTTAGATGCACTTGTTGAAGCACTTTGACTTGCACTTGTTGACGCTGACTTAGATGCGCTCGTTGAGGCACTTTGGCTGGCACTTGTTGACGCGGACTTAGATGCACTTGTTGAGGCACTTTGGCTGGCGCTTGTCGACGCTGACTTAGATGCGCTCGTTGAGG
>NZ_NGVM01000111.1:0-585 GCF_002238115.1 Streptococcus sp. KR
AATGAAGGATAAAAGAGAAATCATACGTGCCCGAAAGGCATTTAGAAGAAGTCTAAAAGATGAGAAGAAATTCTTGAAACAAGGAAAGAAGGAGGTGAGGAAACAGAAAAAAGATTCCGCTGGACTGGATGAAAAAAGATGGAAAAAAGAGATAAAAGAAAAGCTAGAGGAGATGAGAGAAGCTTCAAAGGAGAGAGTAAGACAAGCAAATGAAGACTACAATCATATTCTTCAAAATAGTCCTCCATCTCTTTTGAATCGGAAAGAATTAAGAGACAGACGGTTGCCTCATGCTAGGAAACGATTGAAAATAGCCAAGAAGCAATTTAGAGAAGCTAAGGTAGAAGCAAAAGAAGAAAGAAAAGAGAGTCGTAAAGAAAGAAAAATCAATCAAAAATTTCTCTACGGTCAGGAATCGAAACAAAAATCTAATTTTTTCTTTCAAGGGAAGAGTTTAGAAGAATTAAAAGCTAAGAAAGAAGTCAAGGCCGCAAAAGAGAATCTAAAATCTACTAAACAAGCCTATAAGTCCAAAAAAGTCAGTAGGAAAGCCAAAACTTTTCTTTATGTCCTTGGACGTGAAGG
>NZ_NGVM01000112.1:0-576 GCF_002238115.1 Streptococcus sp. KR
CTCTCGGGCTTCTTCAAATAGTTTCTTAACGTGATCATTCCAACGCTGTTCCATATTGCGAATAAACGCCGGCGTAATTACTTTAACTGTACTGAACTCACCTAATACAACTTTATTTTGACTTGGGTCACTTTCTGAGGTAGTTTGCTGAATGACTCTTGCCTCCGTGGTTAAAATCGGGTTCATAGATAAATCAATCACCTTAATAGTATCGCCCAAGTTAGCTTGAAAATCTTGAGTTACCTCCACGGCATAGTTAATTCGTGGATGATTGTACAATCTTAATTCGCGTAATCCCCAATCAAGTAATGCTTTAGGTTCAGTAATAGTGTCACTAGTAATTGTTCCTTCCAGCCAGGTGTTCTGATCAGTGTTATAAAGAGAATTTGCTGAAACGTCAGTAATATAATTCTTGCCGTTATTAACCGAGGCAATTGAAGCATTATTTGCGCCCACAATGTAAAGCTTGGTTACTAAATTAGTATCAACTGTTTCTCGTTGGACAGATAACATGTTTTGCCCATAGGTAATTGACTTACCTTCATCTTCTCCCAATTGATCAGCTAATTCTAAAAT
>NZ_NGVM01000113.1:0-570 GCF_002238115.1 Streptococcus sp. KR
CCTTGTAGAATAGTATTCCATTGTATCCTTGTCATTCGTACCTAAAAATAGGTGAGTAGCACAGTTATTAAAGATGGTCTTCCAATCACTTTTATAAAGTGATTCTAGCTGATTGACAGCTTGGATGATAATCTTAATAGACATCTCACGACTACGAATAGAAGAGAGGACCTGGGCGAAGTTTGGAATACGGCCAATTTGTGCAAACTCATCGAAGATAAACTGAATGTGGCGAAGATTTTTTCTACTGTAGCCAGGTACTTTCCCTTGCAAGATATCATCAGCCTTATGTGTGAGAACTTCAAAACCAATCGCAAACAAGATTGAGGAAAGAAAATTAAAGGCGTTATTGGTTTCAGGAATAGCAATAAAAACAGCTGTCTTTTTCGTATTCCAGGTATCCATTTCCATGGTATCCTCACTGATCAAGTTTCGTACATCTTCATGATCAAAGATAGAATAGCGAGAAGACAAAATCGCTACCACACTGTTTCTTGTCTCACCTCTGAAGTTTTGGAATAATTTCCACTGTTTATAAGCATAGTTGTTAGGTTGATGTTCGTTCAGTTC
>NZ_NGVM01000114.1:0-570 GCF_002238115.1 Streptococcus sp. KR
ATAACCAACCAATATTGGATAAAAATGGGAAACCAGAAACAGTTACATTCTTTGGCTTAGTGCCAGTTTTTGATGTTAGTCAGACAGAAGGAAAGGAAATGCCAAAAGCTGCAGAAGTTAAAGAACAGCTGACTGATTTGGACTATGCAAATCTTTACCGTGCCCTGATGGCTATTGCAAAAGAAAATGATGTATCGGTTCGATTTGAGGAGATGGAAAATAATAAACATGGATATTATTCTGTCCCAGAAAATCAAATTGTTTTACGTAGTAATGAGATGAACAAGGCTCAAATTATTAAAACTTTCTTACATGAGATGGCTCATGCAGAGTTGCATCATGCAGATAATCCTCAAAAAGAAAATCTAACTAGAAGCACTGCTGAACTCCAGGCTGAAAGTGTCGCTTATGTTGTTTCTTCATACTATGGTATTGATACGTCAGAGTACTCCTTTAACTATCTATCTGGGTGGTCTGCTGATAAGGAGACACTTGCTGATTTAGAAGCACAGTTAGATATTGTCCAACAAGAAGCTAAAAGTTTAATGGTTCGGATGGATCAAGCATTGG
>NZ_NGVM01000115.1:0-567 GCF_002238115.1 Streptococcus sp. KR
TGGGGATCAACCTCATGAACTGGCACCAGCATCTTAAAAGCAATGGTGGGGAGTTATCTTTTCAGCTTTGGATTGAAGAAATCCTCAAGTATGCCATTGCCCTTTTTTTAATCCTCTATGTGGATGAGATTTTTGATGCCTTATCTTGGTTATTCAATGTTATTATTAAGTTAGTAGCTAAGAATGCTACAGATCCCTTCAGTTCTGAAGCACCAGATCTAAAGGGAGTTAATGCAATCGTAAAAGCTATGCTTCAATTCATTTATTGGATTGTCGATTTTATCGGTCAGATCTCGACTAAGTTGTTGATCTTGTTACGCTCCTTTACGCTTTACACGTATAAGGGAATCGCTAAAATTATTGTCGCTTGTTACATGGTGGATAGCTTACGTCCGATCTGCCTCGGTTTCTTTAAGCTCTATGCTGCTGCTGTCCTTCAGGGCTTGATTCTAGTGGTTGTGATCATGCTTTACCCAGCTATTGTCACTAATGATCTCCTGACAGTTGAGAAAACTGGAGCTTGGACAACTGCCTTAGTTGCGATAGCTAAAGGAATTATTTACATTA
>NZ_NGVM01000116.1:0-564 GCF_002238115.1 Streptococcus sp. KR
ATGTGGGGCTGCTTCTGCGTTATTTGAATCAGCTTTCGGTGGTTGAGTATTTGCATTACCGCTGAGAGCAGACTGTTTGCTACCGCAATAAGGGCAGAACTGCGCAGCAGCAGGAATCTCCTTGCCACAGCCTATACAAAATTTTGTGTCTTCGTTCATAATGATCCTCCAAGAAATATTTACGGCTTTTATTGTCATCGGTTGTGGACAAAAAATGACCCAGGAACATGGCGAAGATGCTCCTGAGTACTAAAAATGCTGGATTGTATTTTGACGAGCTTTTTAACTATACGGCGAATTTACAATTGAAATGCAACACAAAGTAAAAAAATAAACCCATACCGGGTAGAATCTGTTTAACGACCAAATCAAACAATTCGAGGTATCCGGTATGAGCTATAAACATCTTACTATAAAAGAACGTGAAATACTTATGTTTTTACGAGCTAAGGGGTTATCTATCCGGGCTGTTGCGTTACGGCTGGGGCGAAATCCAAGCACTATTTCACGGGAGTTAAAACGTTGTGCAGGTAATTATTCCCCAAGCAAAGCAGATAATGACTA
>NZ_NGVM01000117.1:0-563 GCF_002238115.1 Streptococcus sp. KR
GCCATTTTTATCAATATCCGTCAACTTAATCTTGTTCATTTCAGCTTTAGAGAAAGAGCTAAAGTTTCTAATAGTCCCTTTTAAGTCTTGCAAGTTTCTCTTTAAATTTGAGCCGTCTGCCCCAAATTTAATGTTCATCCCTAATCCTTGTGCCATTTTTTATCACCTCACTTTTTTAATAAATCGTCAAGACTTAAATGATTTTTTTTCATAAATTCAATATCGCTTGTGTTTTCTGGAACCTGAGAGTCACTAAACTTATTCATAGATATGAACTCGTCGATCGGCATATTATCAAGGGTTGCCATTGTTGCGGTAGGATTGAATGAATTTTTCATAGTTTCATTGTACATATCAATAATTGAGTCATGAAACTCAGCAACGGACATCCCTTCACCACCTTGAACTGGCTCATCCCCACTAATAATTTTTTCTGCTTTTTCTTTGCTAACGTTCTCCACGTTGACCATGTTAAAAATCCTGACGTGATAAAAGAAGTCGTCAAAGTTTTTGTAATCGTTTCCTCGATCAGCTTTTTCACAAAGAAAGTCTACGTTTAGTGG
>NZ_NGVM01000118.1:0-561 GCF_002238115.1 Streptococcus sp. KR
TACACTCTTTTCCCGTGAGTACGCCACCCAAACCGAATTACTAGCGCGAGTCTTTGACCATGACAAACAGTTATATATTAAGGGATACCGGGCTTTAACTTTGGGTTGGAGTGACGCCAATACATTCTTACCGATCAACTTTGCATTAATGTCTTCCAAGAAGCCACAAAACGTCCTTGGAAAATCAGCTAAAACAACCGATCAACGAACAATTGCTGGCCGGAGACGTCGCCAAGCACAGCAAAAAATGAACCTCGTTTCATTGCAACTTGTCAAGCAAGCCCTCGCAAATGGCGTTCTAGCTGACTATGTGTTATTTGATAGCTGGTATAGCTCACCAAAAATGTTCTATGAATTAACCAAGTTGGGATTAAACGGCGTGGGCATGCTTAAACGGTCCAGCAAAATTTACTATCAATATCGCGGACGGCAATATTCAGTTAAAGCATTATACAAGCGACTGCAGGCCTCAAAATATCAACCCAAGCAAGCTTATCAATAC
This sequence comes from Streptococcus sp. KR, assembly GCF_002238115.1. GTDB lineage: Bacteria > Bacillota > Bacilli > Lactobacillales > Streptococcaceae > Streptococcus. Next base: position 503 of record NZ_NGVM01000118.1, read on the forward strand.
AGCTGCTTTGTCGAAGCGCACGTCGGGAACCAAAAATTCAAGCTTCGCTTGGTATTTGT
>NZ_NGVM01000011.1:0-86000 GCF_002238115.1 Streptococcus sp. KR
CTTGACCAACGGACCTGAGTTGTTATTTTCAACTCTTACTATTATACAGACTTTTTCACCTTTGTCAACACCTTTTTTATCTTTTTTCATTTTTTGCATGGCTTCCTAGTATGTACGGATGTCAAACTCTTTAAATACAATACGTAAGTCTCTTAATACTCTTTGACGACCTCGGAAGCGTTCATTTCTTAAGACGCGTTCTAACTCTTCTTGTTTATCTTTACTTTGTTTGTTTCTATAATTTCTTAGTGTCTCATGAAAGAGATAATAATCATCTAGCCAGAGACCGCCCTCACTGATACGATGACTAAGCTCACCTACTTCTTCATAGGGTTCTTTATCATATCTTCGTTTTTGACTTTCTTGCTTACGGATATAGTCTAGGATTCGATTCCGAAACTTGGTTTTAAAATATTTCCTTAAACGAGGAATATCTTCTGCCAGCTCTTCTTCTCTACTGATCAATTCATGTAAGCAAATCATACCCTCTTGTTCCCAATCCGATAGCTCCCATAAATGAAGGTAATATTCATTTCTACACTTGTACACAATTCCCTGGACTTCTTTATACAATTCTTCAATCATATTGTTCCCCTTTCTAGATACAGTCTAACAGATTCAGAAACACTTTTGTCCCATTTCCCCCATTCTGTTCTCTACACTGCCTCAACTGCACAAAAAAGAGAGGGCAAGCCTCTCTCTGGGTTATAATTCTGCAATTTGGTTTAGGTTTACTTCTGCTATTGTGTCATTACCAAACATAGAGATAATCATCTTCACTTTATTGTTATCAATCTCTGTAATCTTACCAGTATAATCTGCAAAAGCACCATCAATGATACGTACAGTTTGACCAACTTCAACATCGATATCAAACTCTTGTACAGTTTGTCCCATAGAAACCAAGATATCACGAATTTCTTGTTCCAATAATGGAGTTGGTTTCGATCTATTCCCGTGAGATCCGACGAATCCTGTAACGTTTGGTGTATTTCGAACAACAAACCAAGCTTCATCTGTCATCACCATTTCCACAAGAACATAACCTGGAAAGCGATTTTCTTCTACTTCTTTTCTCTTTCCATTTTTTTCAACTTGCACTGTTTGTGTTGGAATTTCAACACGTAATATATTATCCAACATATTGTAGGTTTGTGCACGTTGTAATAGATTTTCTTTTACCTTATTTTCATAACCAGAATAGGTTTGTAAAACAAACCATCCTTTATCAAAACTATCCATGATACTTCCTTTCATAATAGAATATTTTTGGCGTAAATAACTCCACAAATCTTCTAAAAAATGTTAATAAATCGAATCAAACCTGAAACAATCAACTTGTCAAAAATATAAATAATCACAACAAAGAAAGCAGTGTATTCCATGATAGAACGAAAATCTCTCCAGCTTTCCTTGCGAGTTGGCCATGTTGTGTCTTTAAGAAGTCTAAAAATATCTCCAATAAAACGCATCGCTCTCTCCTATCTCGTCTCTCTGTGTGTAGTGTACTTACCACAATGTTTACAAAATTTATTTACTTCTAGTCGTGTTGGCTTGGGGTTTCCGCTGATCTTGATTGAATAGTTTCTCGAACCACAAACCGCACAAGCTAGGCTTGCTTTTTTTAGTGCCATAACGCCTCCATCTTATCTATTATAACAAGAAAGCTAGGCTTTGACAAGCATCTTAACGAAATAGATTGACTACCGAATCCCATATCGTTTGAGCCTTTTCCTTAATTTTAGCATCCGAGATAGCACGGCTAGCCTCATCTACCAGATTTTGTGCACGACTTCTAATATCAGAAAGGCTATTATCCGCCTGATTTTCTTCATTACTCTGTACTTGATTTCTTGTATTGGCTGGTGCAATTCCATTTTGCTTATAAGCATTTTCAACTGTAAAGGTACTTCCTGGCGTATAAGGTAAAATGGTATTGGCAATGTTTCTAAAGACATGAGCTGCACCGTTTGAAGTAGATCCTGCTAGATAGTGACTTTCATCAGTGGTAGGGAAACCAAGCCAGTGACTAATCACTACATCCGGAGTATAACCAATTACCCACTGGTCACTTGTGTATTCAGGATTGAAAACAGCTTCAGTTGTTCCAGTTTTTCCTGCCATGACATAGTCTGCAGGCGATGAACTAACACCGGTACCGTTGGTGAATGTCCCCAACATCATACTAGTCATCTTGTCAGCTACAGACTTATCAATCACCCGTTTTTGTGAATTTTTATGGCTCGCAATGACCTGACCACTAGCATTTTCAATTCTACTAATAAAATGAGCTTCCGGCATTAAACCTTCATTTGCAAAGGCAGCATATGCTTGAGCCATTTGAAGAGGGTTGGTTTCAACACCGCTTCCCAAGGCGACGCCAAGAACACGATCGACCTTTTCCATGTTGAGTCCGAATTTTTCGCCCGCCTCAAAAGCCTTATCAACGCCCAAATCATTAACAGTGGCAACAGCAGGCAGATTAAGCGATTCTGCCAAGGCTTGATACATAGGAACTTCTCGACTCGTTTTGATCCCTGCATAGTTATCAACCTTATAGCTGTCATACTGCATGGTATGGTTATCCAACCGCTTATTCAAAGCCCAGCCAGCTTCAACTGCAGGCGTATAAACAACTAAAGGCTTAATTGTAGAACCAGGGCTACGTTTTGATTGAGTTGCATAGTTGAAACTCCGGAATCCAGTTTTATCATTGCCAGCAACCTGACCGACAACTCCACGAACTCCACCTGTTTTCGGTTCGAGAGCCACACTTCCTGATTGAGCAAATGTTCCATCCTCCGCCCTAGGAAATAGAGCTGTATTTTCATAGACAACCTGCATATTTGCTTGATAGTTTTGGTCCAGCTCTGTATAAATGCGGTAGCCATTATTGACAATCTCTTCCTCTGTTAGATTATACTTGGAAACGGCTTCATTAACCACCGCATCAAAGTAAGAAGGATAGCGGTAATCTGAGATTTTTCCTTCATACCTATCGTGTAATTGCGAAGTCATATCAACTTCTGCAGCTTCGGTTTCTTGATTTTTATCAATGTAACCCGCTGCAAGCATATTTTGCAAGACAGTATCGCGCCGATTGGTAGAATCTTCTACAGAATTCAAGGGATTATACAGTTCCGGCCCTTTGAGCATCCCTGCCAGAGTAGCAGCTTGATCTAAACTCACTTCTGATGCAGAAACTCCAAAGTATTTCTTACTCGCATCTTCTACACCCCACACACCATTTCCAAAATAAGCGTTGTTAAGGTACATGGTTAGAATTTGATCCTTACTATATTTTTTGGTTAATTCTAAAGCAAGGAAAAATTCTTTCGCTTTTCTCTCAACAGTTTGATCCTGTGACAGATAGGCATTTTTAGCCAGCTGTTGGGTAATAGTAGAACCACCACCTGAACGACCAGCAGTTACAATAGCCAAGAAGAAACGACCATAGTTAATCCCGTCATTTTTATAAAAAGAACGGTCTTCTGTCGCAATAACGGCATTCTGCAAATTTTTACTGATATCAGTCAATTCAACATAGGTTCCTTTTTGACCAGACAAGGCACCAGCCTCTTTTTCTTCACGGTCAAAAATGATAGTTCGAGTTTTCAAGGCATTTTGCAAATCATTGACATTGGTTGACTTGGCTACAGCAAACAAATAGGTTCCAACTAGCAAACTTGCACTCAAACCTAGTATAAGGACAATCTTTGTTAGATGATAGCGACGCCAGAATTTTCGAATTGGACCTACTTGGGCTAATTTTTTTCGATCACTACGAGAGCGACGTAAGCTAGTAGAATCAGAGTCCTCTAGTTCACTTGTTTCTTTTTTAAAAAGAGAAAGAAATTTCTCGAATAATTTATCTAATTTCATGCGTTTATTTTATCATCTTCGTCATAGGAAGACAAGAATTTAGCTATTTCCTATCCAAATAGGGCTTTTTTTGTTACAATATCTGTATGAAATTCACATTTACATTACCAGACTCTCTACCTCAAATGACGGTAAAGCAATTACTTGAGGAACAACTCCTCATCCCTAGAAAAATCCGTCATTTTTTGAGAATCAAGAAACATATTTTGATAAATCAAGAAGAAGTTCACTGGAACGAGATGGTAAATCCTGGAGATATTTGCCAGTTAACTTTTGATGAGGAAGATTATCCCAAAAAGGAAATTCCTTGGGGCAACTCTGAGCTTGTTCAGGAAGTTTATCAAGATCAACACTTAGTTATTGTGAACAAACCAGAGGGGATGAAAACGCATGGTAATCAGCCAAACGAAATCGCCCTTCTTAACCATGTCAGTGCCTATGTTGGCCAAACCTGCTATGTCGTTCATCGTCTAGACATGGAAACCAGTGGCTTGGTTCTCTTTGCCAAAAATCCTTTTATCCTGCCTATTCTCAATCGCTTACTGGAGAAAAAAGAGATTGCCAGGGAATATTGGGCTCTAGTTGATGGAAATGTCAGCCGTAAAGAACTTGTTTTCAAAGACAAAATCGGACGTGATCGCCATGATCGTAGAAAAAGAATAGTTGATGCAAAAAATGGGCAATATGCTGAAACGCATGTAAGCAGATTAAAGCAATTCTCAAACAAGACTTCATTAGTTCGTTGCAAACTAAAGACAGGGCGAACCCATCAGATTCGTGTGCACCTTTCGCATCATAACTTCCCTATTTTGGGCGACCCTCTCTATAATAGTAAATCAAAGACAAGTCGGCTTATGCTTCATGCCTTTCGACTGTCCTTTACCCATCCACTTACTCTAGAGAAATTAAGCTTCAATGCACTTTCAGATACTTTCGAAAGAGAATTAAAAAAGAATGGATGATTGTGTCATCCATTTTTCCATATAAGAAAAGCAAGACCAAGAGGCCTTGCTTTTTATCGACTCATGAATTATTTAGCGATTTTTGCGAAGTATTCAAGAGTACGAACAAGTTGTGCAGTGTATGACATTTCGTTGTCGTACCATGATACAACTTTAACCAATTGTTTACCGTCAACGTCAAGAACTTTAGTTTGAGTTGCGTCAAACAATGAACCGTAAGACATACCTACGATATCTGAAGATACGATTGGATCTTCTGTGTAACCGTATGATTCGTTTGAAGCTGCTTTCATAGCTGCGTTCACTTCATCAACAGTAACGTTCTTTTCAAGAACTGCTACCAATTCAGTAACTGATCCAGTTGGAGTTGGAACGCGTTGTGCAGATCCGTCAAGTTTACCGTTCAATTCTGGGATTACAAGACCGATAGCTTTTGCAGCACCAGTTGAGTTAGGAACGATGTTTGCAGCACCAGCGCGAGCACGGCGAAGGTCACCACCACGGTGTGGTCCGTCAAGGATCATTTGGTCACCAGTGTAAGCGTGGATAGTAGTCATCAATCCTTCAACAACACCAAAGTTATCTTGAAGAGCTTTAGCCATAGGAGCCAAGCAGTTTGTAGTACATGAAGCACCTGAGATAACTGTTTCAGTACCGTCAAGAACGTCGTGGTTAGTGTTGAATACAACTGTTTTAACGTCGTTTCCACCAGGAGCAGTGATAACAACTTTTTTAGCTCCACCAGCGTGCAAGTGTTTTTCAGCAGCTGCTTTCTTAGCAAAGAAACCAGTAGCTTCAAGAACGATTTCTACACCGTCGTTAGCCCAGTCGATTTGTTCTGGATCACGTTCAGCAGAAACTTTGATGAATTTACCGTTAACTTCAAATCCACCTTCTTTAACTTCAACAGTACCGTCGAAACGACCTTGAGTTGTGTCGTATTTCAACAAGTGTGCAAGCATAACTGGATCTGTAAGGTCGTTGATACGAGTAACTTCAACACCTTCTACGTTTTGGATACGACGGAAAGCAAGACGACCGATACGTCCGAAACCGTTAATACCAACTTTAACTACCATTAGTGATTTCCTCCTTATGAAAATCATGAAATTTTTATTGTGAAAAGAGTAACTTGAATCACTACAAATCACCTTTCAACAAACCTATTATATAACTATTTAAGTTTAATTGCAAGTACGGGCATTGTTTTTCTATGTTAGTTTCTTTTTCAGGCTATAAATCAAGAACTTCCTTACTATTCATATCGTAGCGATTCTACAGGATCCATTTTACTAATTTTACGTGCTGGGAAGTAGGCTGAGACATAACCAAGTAATAGAGCAAAAGCTAGAGTTCCTAAAATAGATAGAAGATTTAATTCAAAAACCTTCGTGATGGATGGGTAAAAGTGATTTACAACCGCATTCGCCAAACTTCCCACCCCTTGTGCAACCAAAAATGCCAGCAGCAAGGCGATTCCTACAATCCAAATAGCCTCGTAAATAAAAATTCCTTTGACATCGCGATTTTGATAACCAACTGCCTTCATGACACCTATTTCCTTAGAACGTTGCATGATATTAATGTAAATGATGATGCCAATCATGACCGCTGCTACCACAATAGCTTGTGATGAAAGCACAATCAACAATCCCTGAATAACACGAATAAAAGTAATCACAATATCAAGAACCTTCTGTTGAGAAAGAACAGTATACTTCTTATTTTTCTGCAATTCTTCTGTTACCACTTTTGTCTGTGATGGATCTTTAAGTTCCAAGATAAAATAAGATACAGCTTTTGTAAATCCAGCTTCTTTCAAAATTGTTTCCATTTGATTAGACGGCATGAAACTGTTGCTATCCTCCATGTCATCTTCATCATTGATTACACGCACAATCTTCGTTTGAAATTGAGCAGTCTTGCTAGCTTCAGCAGCATTTTCTACAATGCTGGCTGAGACTGATTTGCCAATAATATCACTAGCCGTCAGATTTTTTCCTGTCTGTTCATTCCAACTTTTTAGTAAACTGCTTGGAATCGTCAAGCCCTGTTCATTTGCATCAGTATAGAGGGAACCGGCTAATACTTTGTCCGCCTCATTACTACTAACAGAAATACTTGTATCCTCATAGAGACTCACTACTTGAGCATAAGAAGGCATCGTTTGACTCAGATCCATTTCTTGCCCATCTATAGTAATATTTGACATGGTCATCCCAAAAGGACTCTCCAAATATTTAATAGCTTCTTTCCCAACTGTATCCGTGATATAGTTCTTATCATCTTGGTTCAAAAAGCCTCGTCCAGCATTTTCTGTGTTTAAAGCAATCTGAACTTGAGAAGGGATTTGACCTCCATTCGTATTTTCATCAATCATCGAAATCAATGCATTTCCCAAGCCAAAAGAAATTAAGACTCCTACAAAACCGATTGAGGTTGCTAGCGCAATCAATAGGTTACGCCACTTTCTTTCCATAAAGTTATTTAAAGAAAGTTTGAATTTATTTTTCAATGATAATCCTTTATTTTGTGACTTCTTCAACGACTTCACCATCCTTCATTTTGATAATCACATCTGCATATTCGGCAACCTCTGGATTATGGGTTACAATCAATACTGTTTTCCCTGTTTGGGCTAAATTTTTAAATACCTCCAATACCATTTCTTGGGATTGAGAATCCAGCGAACCCGTTGGCTCGTCTGCTACAATCATATCAGGCTGATTTACCAAGGCACGCGCGATTGCTACACGTTGCTTTTGCCCGCCAGAAAGCTGTTTAACATTTTTAGCCATAAAAGGCTCCATTCCTAAGCTACTTAATTGCTCCTTTGCAATCATTGTCATCTCCCTGTCAGATAAATCTTTGACATAGAGAGGTAGCTTGACATTGTCCAAGACAGATTGATGAGGAATGAGGTTGAAGTTTTGAAACACAAATCCAATCTTGTTTTTACGAAATTGAGTTAGTTCAATCTCTGATAAGTCACGGAGAGATTCCCCTTTAAATTCTAAAACTCCTTCATATTGTCTATCTAGACCACTGATGATGTTTAGCAAGCTAGTTTTGCCACAGCCTGACGGCCCGTAAATCGCTGTAATTTTACCTTTTGCGATTTGCAGGTTTATATTCTTTAAAGCCTGTTCTTGATGTTTACCGTCCAAAGTGTAAAACTTTGAAATATTTTTAATGGATAAAATGGACATTCTTTCCTCCTTGTTTGAAACTGTTATCATCATACATCACACTTATAGAAAATCCTTTAAGCTACATCAGCACTGATTTACCCTATGGGCCTATTACTTAGAATATTCTCTCTATTGCCTAGTTTGCTTCTGGATGTATATCAAGTAAAATTCATTTTAACAAAAAAGCGACATTTCCCCAATGACAGAAATGTCACTCCTATAAACTCTTTAACGATATCTTTCTAGATCCTCGGCCCATTCATTATCTAAACTAACGATTAACTTCTCATTGCCAAACATCCTCGCCATCATTTTTGCTTCTTCATACTTTTGTTTAGCTGTATCATAATCCATCTGAATATAATATTTCCACTCCACCATCAAGACAATCGGTTGTTTTTGAAAATCTCGTGTTTTTTGCCCTATTTTATTTAAGGTCTCGACTGCCCTCTTAAAATAATGAAGCAACCCCATAACCTCTATACAAGTTAAAGAAGCTAACAAGGAGTCTCTAAGTAAGTCCAAACAATCGAACTCTATCTTATCAACCTGAGAACTTAATTTGTCATGAAAATAAAGAATAGTTTCATGCTCAGACTTTTTTATCTCACCCTCGTTTAAACCATCCATTAACTGACAAAGAAAATACAGTCTCAATTTCAACAATTCCTCAGCCTTATATACATCTCTGGATAGTAAGTCTTGAAGACTGTCCTCAATCACACCACTTCCGTATAAAGAATTACTAGTCGCTCTCACTGCATCTATTGCCTGAAGGCAGTCCACTATCATCTTCTCATCACGGGGCAGGTCATCATAAAAACACTCAAAAATCTCATCAAAATATTCTTCCTTTTGTTCTTGCAACTCCTTGTCTCCATAGTCAGGGTGATGTAAAAGAAAGTACTTTAATTCTTGGTAGCGTTTAGGCAGTTCCTTATAATCTGGCATCAAGACGTAGGATGGAATTTCTAATCTATCTGCAATATATTCTAGTGTTTTTATAGTCGGTCGAAATTCTCCTTTTTCGATTCTCACCAACTGACGCACTGATAATTCAGACTCATCCCCACAAAAAACTGGACGACTAAGTCCTTTCTCCTCTCTTAAAAGTCGCACTTTATCCCCTAACTCATTTATCTTGTTCATTTGCCCCTCGCATGATTATAAAAGATTTGATTTTCAAATAAATATATGCGATGATTATACCATTTTTCAAATAGAATTACAAAAAAAGAGACAGGGATTCCCTGCCTCTAGGCTGATAAACAATTATTTACGGCGTCCTGGTCTTTCTTTGTAACCATAGTAAGCATCTTCGATGATTTCTTGCATATGGTCAACCATTGGAAGACGTGGGTTTGCAGGTGAACATTGGTCTTCATAAGCAAGGAAGGCCAACTCACGTGAATGTTCTTTCCATTCTTTTTCGTCAACACCTTGTGCTTTGAAGTTCATTTCGATACCTACGCGCTCACCGAGTTCGTAAACAGCTTTTGCAAAAGATTCAACCCCTTCTTCTGGTGTAGAAGCTGGAAGTCCAAGCATACGAGCGATATCTTGATATTTCTCGTCTGCACGGTAGTAGTTGTACTTAGGCCATGTAGCTGTCTTAGCTGGGCGAGTACCGTTGTAACGAATGACGTATGGAAGCAAGATTGCATTTGTACGACCATGGATTGTGTGGAATTGCGCACCAATCTTATGGGCCATTGAGTGAGAAATACCTAGGAAGGCATTCGCAAAGGCCATACCAGCGATTGTTGAAGCGTTATGCATTTTCTCACGTGAGTGGAAGTCTGCATTCTTAACTGAACTTTCAAGGTTTTCGAATACAAGTTTGATTGCTTGAAGCGCAAGTCCGTCAGTGTAGTCGCTAGCCATTTGTGATACGTATGCTTCAGTTGCGTGAGTCAATACGTCCATACCAGTATCAGCAGCTACAAATCCAGGAACTGTCAATACCAAAGCAGGGTCTACGATTGCCACAGTTGGTGTCAATGAATAGTCAGCGATTGGGTATTTACGGTTGTTTGCTTTATCAGAGATAACGGCAAATGGAGTTACTTCAGATCCTGTACCAGATGTAGTTGGGATAGCGATGAATTTAGTCTTCTTACCAAGCAATGGGAATTTGAAAGCACGTTTACGGATATCCATGAATTTTTGTACAAGGTCACGGAAGTCCACTTCTGGTTGCTCATAGAAGAGCCACATTACTTTAGCAGCATCCATTGGTGATCCACCACCAAGAGCGATGATTGTATCTGGTTTGAAGGCACGCATGATCTCAGTACCACGTTCAACTGTAGTGATATCTGGATCTGGTTCTACATCTGCAAAGATTTGGTAAACAACCTTATTGCGACGAAGGTCAAGCTGTTCGATGATACGATCAAGGAAGCCAAGCTCTACCATAGCGTGGTCAGTAACGATCATGACACGCTCAACGTCACGACATTTTTGAAGGTATTGAATTGAATCACGTTCAAAGTATGTTTTTGAAGGAAGTTTCATCCATTGCATGTTATTTCTCCGTCTTCCGACTTTTTTGATATTCAAAAGGTTAATGGCACTAACGTTATCCCCAACTGAGTTACGTCCGTAAGAACCACATCCGAGTGTCAATGATGGCAAGAAGGCATTGTAAACGTCCCCGATACCACCGAAAGTAGAAGGTGAGTTACAGATAACACGAATAGCTTTAACAGCTTTACCAAATTCTTTAGTCAATTCTTCGTCAGCTGTGTGGATAGCTGCTGAGTGACCAAGACCGTTAAATTCAACCATTTGACGAGCTTTGGCAATACCATCTTCACGGCTTTCAGATTTCAAAACTGCGATAACTGGTGACAATTTTTCACGGGTCAATGGCTCGTTTTCACCAACTTCTTTACATTCAGCAGCAAGAATGTTTGTTCCTTCTGGAACTGTAAATCCTGCTTGTTCTGCAATCCAAGTTGCTGGTTTACCAACGATGTCAGCGTTCAATTTTGCACCAGCACAGTTTTTGCTGTTTGCTTTCACGCCGAAGCAGAATTCTTCAAGAAGTGCTTTTTCTTTTTTGTTTACAAAGTAAGTGTGATATGATTTGAACTCTGCTACAAATTCATCGTAAATTTCTTTATCAATGATAACCGCTTGTTCAGATGCACAGACCATACCATTATCAAATGATTTAGACATGACGATATCGTGTGCAGCTTGGCGGATGTTAGCTGATTTTTCAACATAAGCTGGAACGTTTCCGGCACCTACTCCAAGAGCTGGTTTACCACATGAGTATGCAGCTTTAACCATGGCATTACCACCTGTTGCAAGGATTGTTGCAACACCTTCGTGGTTCATAAGCGCACTAGTTGCTTCCATAGATGGTTGAGTGATCCACTGTACGCAGTTTTCAGGAGCTCCTGCTTTAATCGCAGCATCACGAACGATTTGAGCTGCGTGAGCTGATGATTCTTGAGCTGATGGGTGGAAAGCAAAAACGATTGGATTACGTGTCTTCAATGAAATCAATGATTTGAAGATTGCTGTTGATGTTGGGTTTGTTGTTGGAGTGATACCACAGACAACACCAACTGGTTCAGCAATAAGAGTCAAACCTGTTACATCGTCTTCTTCGATAACGCCAACTGTCTTAGTGTGGCGCATGTTGTTTACTACGTGTTCACAAGCAAACAAGTTCTTAGTTGCTTTATCTTCAAATACACCACGTCCTGTTTCTTCATAGGCATGTAGAGCCAATTCTCCGTGGGCATCCAAAGCTGCCACTGACGCTTTAGCTACGATGTAGTCGACCTGTTCTTGGTCGAGTTTACGCATTTCCTCAAGAGCAACTAAAGCTTTTTGCACCAAGCCGTCGACATGCTTTTCAGCAGCGAGTTTCTTTTCTTCTGGTGTCACAGTTTTTTTATCAGCCATATTTTCCTCCATAGCTTTCAAGGATTGATATCCTTTGTTAATTTTTTCACAAGTTTATTATAACGCATTATTTCAACTTTGTAAACAGTTTCATAAACATTTCACAAAGAATTTTTTATTGTTTGTGAATTTTTTATCATTTTCTTTACTTATCAAGTTTTTTCTTTAGAGTTTGTGAAATTTATTTCAAATATTTTTTATTTCACAAGCTTAATTGGAAGAGGGGATTGGAAAGAGATAGATTTTCTAGTAAGCGCTTACTTTTAGATGCTAACAATACCTCCTTTGATAAGGAGGCTTTATTTTTGTTGAAAAACGCCTTGTTTAAAAGTCCCTTCATAAACGACTTCTTGTTCTGTTGTTAGTTTTCCTTTTCCTTCAGCCTGACCATTTACAAAATCACCTTCGTAGGTCCAGCCTTCTTTAGATTGAAAGGTACCTTTTCCGTTGAAGGCTCCATTGTTGAAGCCACCTGTATATTGGTCTCCATTTTGGAAAGTAATGGTTCCTTGGCCATTCATTTTACCACGTACAAGACTGCCATCGTAAACAATGGTTCCATTATCAAGCTTTAGAACACCTTTTCCGGGAATATTTAGAAAAAAGACGAGCACAGCACAAAAAACAATCGTAACTACTGCCAAAAGCTCTAAACGTGGGCGAGTCAGATAGACACGATACTTTTCGTAAAAATTCTTAAGATTTTCCATCTTCACTCTCCTTCTCTAAACGTTCTAACCATGCTTGACACCCCTCCTGAACACGCTGATAGGTTTCCTCAAAATCTCCTGTATACCAAGGATCTGGAACACTTTCAGATGCGAATGAGTAAATCTTATCTTGACAGTCTGCTGGACACATCTGACGTAAGTCAGAAACATTTGAAGCATCCATACCGATAATATAATCAAAGGCTTCAAAATCTTCCTTACTAATCTGAAGCGATGTCTTGCCTTTTTCATAAGGAATCTCATACTGTTGAAAAATCCCTTGAGTTCCCTTATGAATCGGATTACCATGTTCCCAAGAGGAAGTCGCTCGACTTTGGATTTCATAATTATCTGTCATTGATTTCATAACAAACTCGGCCATAGGGCTGCGACAAATATTCCCCAAACAGACAAAGACTAGTTTTTTCATCCCATTTCCTTTCTTTTATAGAAAAACGGGAGTTAGTAATCCCGTCTTATTTTTCAATTGCACCTTCGAGTGAAGCTGTTTCTTTCAGCGGTAATACGGTCTTGATAGCAGCTAGTTCAAAAGTCAAGTAAACTCCATCTACATCAAGAACAATCGTTCTCTTCTCAGTATCTACTTCATCAACTGTTCCGTAAAGTCCACCGATTGTAATCACTTCATAGCCCTTTTGTAGTTTATTTAAGCTTTCCATACGTTTTTGTGCTTGTTTCTTTTGAGAGCGTTGCATAAAGAACATCAAGCCCAACATCGCTACAAGCATAATTAAAAATGTATAATTTGGATTCATTTTCTTCTCCTTTGTCTTTTACATAGGACTACTATATCAAATTTCAGCTACTTTTACAAGATTGTACCTTGCTTTTCTAATAAGAAAAACCAGAGCTTGCGCCCTGATTTTTAGGATTATTTCAAATTTTGAACGACTTTTACAAGATTTTCGACAGTAAAGCCATATTCTGCCAATACTTTTGGTGCTGGGGCAGAGGCTCCGAAGGTATCAATACCTAGAACGGCACCATCAAGACCAACGTATTTGTACCAGTTTTGACTTGCACCCATTTCGACTGCAACACGACGGCGAACTGCATTTGGAAGAATTTCTTCCTTGTATGCTGCATCTTGTTTATCAAAGACATCTGTAGATGGCATGCTGACTACGCGAACTTTTTCTCCTTGACTAGCCAATTCTTTAGCTGCTGAGACAGCTAGATTGACCTCTGAACCTGTCGCAATCAAGATTGTATCAAAGTCTGCTGCAGTTTCATAGACAACATAAGCACCTTTAGCAACCTTGTCGAAGTCTGTTCCCTCTTCAACAGTCAAGTTTTGACGTGTCAAGACAAGGGCAGTTGGTGCTTTCTCACTTGTCACTGCAAGGTACCAAGCTGCTTGAGTTTCACGCGCATCTGCTGGACGGAAAACATTTAGATTTGGCATAGCACGAAGACCTGCTAAGTGCTCAACTGGTTCGTGAGTTGGACCATCTTCACCAACTGCGATTGAATCGTGGGTAAAGACATAAGTCACAGGAAGTCCTTGTAAGGCTGACAAGCGGACAGCTGCCTTCACATAGTCAGAGAAGACAAAGAAAGTTCCACCGTATACACGAAGTCCACCGTGAAGGGCCATCCCGTTCAAGATCGTTCCCATTGCAAATTCACGAACACCAAACTGAATGTTACGGTTCAAGCGATTAGCATCGTCTTGAAGTCCGTCAGTCTTGATATAAGTCATGTTTGAGTGAGCTAGGTCAGCTGATCCACCCAAGAAAGTTGGTAACTTAGCTGCCACAACATTCAAGGCATCTTGGCTTGAATTACGAGTTGCTTGAGAGAAGCCATTTTCTAATGCTGGGAAGTCTGCTGGAGTCACTTCAACTGGATCGCGTCCATCGATGATGGCTTCTACTTCTGCAGCCAATTCTGGGTGAGCTTCTTTATAATCAGCAACTAATTTAGTCCAAGTTTGATAAGCTGATGCACCACGGTCTGCAACATGTTCTTTGAAATCAGCATATACTTGTTCTGGAACTTCAAATGGTTCGTAGTCCCAACCAAGGGCTTGACGAGTTGCTGCAGTTTCATCTGCTCCAAGAGGAGCACCGTGTACAGCATTAGTTCCTTGTTTGTTTGGAGAACCGTATCCAATAACAGTTTTCACTTCAATCAAAGATGGTTTACCTGAAGCTTTTGCTGTTTCGATAGCTACATGGATTGCTTCCAAGTCTGTTCCATCTTCAACCAAGGCTGTATGCCAACCGTAAGCATTGTAACGGTCACGAACACTTTCTGTAAAGGAATCCTTTGTCTCACCATCCAAGTTGATGTCATTTGAATCATAAAGGACAACCAACTTATCTAGCTTTTGCAAACCTGCGTATGAAGCCGCCTCACTTGAGACACCTTCCATCAAGTCTCCGTCTCCACAGATAACATAAGTATAGTGGTCAAAGATATTGTATCCTTCACGGTTATATTTGGCTGCCAAGAATCGTTCTGCCTGAGCAAAACCAGTAGCAGTTGAAATCCCTTGACCTAGAGGACCTGTTGTAGCATCAATCCCCGCTGTATGGCCAAATTCTGGGTGACCTGGTGTTTTTGAACCCCATTGACGGAAGTTCTTGATTTCATCCATACTAACATCTTCAAAGCCAGAAAGGTGAAGAAGGGCATAAAGAAGCATTGAACCATGACCTGCTGAAAGAATAAAACGGTCGCGGTTAATCCAGTTTGGTTGAGCTGGATTGATACGAAGTTGTTTTGTAAAGAGGCTGTATGCCATCGGAGCTGCTCCCATAACCACACCTGGGTGACCTGAGTTGGCTTTGTTGATAGCGTCAATACCTAGGAAACGGATTGCATTAACAGATAGATTTGACATAGAATTTCCTTTCTATTTGAGGTGATTAGTGAATCACATTCTATTTTACTATTATATGAAAAAATACATAGAATAGCAATTAAACAATTCGACGTAAACAAGTATTCTATTTGCTATCCTCTAGTCGCCTGATAGTAGGGAAGTAAGCGTTCATAAGCATCTTCTAATTTTTCTAAAATCACTTCTAATGATTGGGTTTCTACAAAAGAAACATCTGCTTTAACTAACACTTTTCGGATTTCTTGACTGCCTATCTTCTCAACTAAGATCTGACGATTTTCTTCGTTCGCTTCCCACCGTTGACTTTGGCCGTCAGAGTATGCTAGATAATAAATCTCTTCTACCGCTGGAACTTCTAGGACCTTGGTCTGCTTGCCTAAAGTTTGCTCATCTTTCTTGCGCTCGATAAAACTAACTTCTAGTGAGACACCAAAATCAGAGGGTACTCCATACAAACGAAGAGCCAACATAGGTTCTGTCACTTTCCCCTCACGCTGTATATAAGCCCAGAAGTGTGGTCGCAAGCGCTGCGCTTGGTTCATCCACTGGCTAGTCTGTTGGAGTTGCCATTCTGGATGGCTTACTTGAAAGGATTTGGCTAGCTCTGTAAAGGCCTTTCTGGCCTCTTGACCTTTGTGGCGGAATGCCAGCATTTTCTCTCGCTCTGCTCCCGCTTTATCAGGATTACGGTACTGCAAACCAGCAAAGTCTAGATAGTCTCTTATCTTATTCAACATTAATTTAATCTCCTCCAGCTAGCAAAAAATCAGGATAACCCTGATTTTGTTTATTCTGTATCTACAACGACATAGCGATTCGGCTCGTCACCTTCAGAGTAACTAGTCACGCCATCCATACGTGAAATAATACGATGGATAATCTTGCGTTCACTATTTGACATGGGATCTGTTTGATGACTACGTCCTTCTTCTAAAACACGAGTCGCCAATTTTTGAGCGTAGGTCTGCAAGACTTCTGCACGATGTTCAACGTAATCATTGACATTAATAGTAATGTAGAAAGTTCTTGAATAGCGGTTATAAAGATAATTTTGAGCCAATAGTTGCAAGGCCTTCAAAACTTTGCCATGGTAACCGATAATACGACCTGGTTCGTTGGTATCAATTTGCAGATTGATGCTACGACGGTTATAATCATTTGAAATCGTCGCCTCAACATCCATATCATCAATGATTGTTTGGACATAAGTCGTTACTTCCGTAGCTACTTGTTCAATGTCAAAACTCGGTTCCACTTTTAAGCCCAAATCTTCTAATTCTTGACTTTCAGCTTGAGTCTCAACAATAGGAGTTTCTACTTCTTCCCCGAAACCAGCTTCTTCAAACTGTAATTCATTTAAAATCTCAATATGCCCAGTTTCTTCTAAAATGGTGTTTGCATGTTTTTCATTTTTCAAGATTTCAGCCTTGACTTCATCAGAAACCCCTTGGCCTTCTTCTTCAATCTTTTTAATTGCTTCTACAACATGCCCCAAATCAACGGTTGCTTCACTGACCGTTTTGACCGGTTCATTTTGTTCATTGATTTCTTTAGGAACACCCTTAACAGCTTGTTGATTTGCTTTAATGACAGTTGTTTCACTAATGGCTTCAATGTCAACCTGGGCTGGTTTTTTACCAAATAAACCAAGAAAGCCATTTTTTTCACGAGAAATGACTTTGATGTGAGCCTTCAATCTTGGGATATCTAATTCTTTCAATCCTTTCTGGATTGCTTCTTCAACAGTTGAACCTGTAAATACTACCATTACCAGATTCCTCCTTATTATTTCGTTTTCTGAGCCTTTTTCTTGGCTTTTCTTTTTCTATTTTCCAAATCTTTCTGTGCCTGAGCTACAGCCTCGCGCTCTGCGATAATCTTGAATGGATTGTTCAAGAAATAGGTTTGCAAGACTTGATAAGCGTTGGACACTGTCCAGTAGAGGGCGACTCCACCTGGTGCATAAACTGCAAAGATAAAAATCAAGACTGGAATCCCATACATCATCGCAGTCGTAGCGCCATTACGCTCAGACAAGGCTTTATTAGACAGCCAAGTACTTAAAAAGGTAAATACAGCTGCTAAAATCGGAAGAACAAGGGTTGTATCCACACCACCAAGGTTAATCCATAAGAAATGACCTGTCTTCAAAAAGTCAACTCTTGATAGAGCTTGGAACAAGGCCAAGATAACCGGCATCTGAATCAAAATCGGCCAAAGAGAATCTGACTGTCTGACACCCATTTCTTTAAAGACTTTACGCATTTCTTGCTCTAGCTTGGTTCTGCTTTCCATATCACGACCTGGATATTGTTCTCGAAGCGCCTTAATGCGTGGTTGAGCTTCCTGCATTTTTCTGGAAGCCACCATTTGCACTTGGAAGACTGGCAAGAGAACTGTACGAATCAAGACCGTAAAGAGAATAATCCCCACTCCGATGCTGATATCAAACGATAAAAAGCGAATGATTTCCGCAAAGAAGTAAACAAATTTACTCCAAAAATCAGCCGAATCGGCTGTAATATCACTAGTTGTCCCATTAGTCGTACAGGCTGTCATGATCAATAGAGACAGTCCTAGCAAACTAGTCAACTGTAGTTTCTTTTTCACTCCCATTTCCTTCCTGGTAAATCTTTGATAATTTTAATACGTGGAGTAGATTTTTCTCCATCTCTGCGTATCCCAAGGTTTCAACCCCTTTTCGAGCAATGACAACAAAGTCGACATCTTCTACCAGACTCCCTTTAGCATTCTGGATAATATGTCTAATTCGTCGCTTGATTTGATTTCTAGTGACGGCATTCCCAAGTTTTTTGCTAACTGATAGACCTACTCGAAAATGGTTTTTCTGGTTTTCTAGTTGGTAGACAACAAATTTGCGATTAGCAAAACTTGTCCCCTCCTTGAAAATCGCCTTAAAATCTTTCTCTCTTTTTACACGAAAGTTTTTCTTCAAAACTCAACTCCATCTATTAAATTACTACTATTATAACAATTTCCCTTAATAAAAGCTAGACAAATACCGTCAATTATAGACATAAAGGCTTTTTTCTACATTCTTACTCCAAATATTATAGACTATTTTAGACATTTTTAGACATTTCTTGGTTACTTTTTGGTTAGCTTTTACAAGTCCATTTTATCCAATTTTTCAGTTATATTAAACTTCATCTGCTGCGTAACATGAGTATAAACTCCCAAAGTCATTTTCTCGTTCGTATGACCTACTCGTTCCATAATCGCCTTGATTGGAACTTCCAATTCTGCAAGTAAACTAATATGTGAATGCCTAAAAACATGAGTAGTCAATACAAAATCCTCTTCTTTTTGAACTCCACTTCTTTTAAAACTTCTCTTCAAAAAATCATTAAAAGAAAAAATCATAAAAGGATTCCCATTTTTCGTAAATATAAATCTTCCTTCACTTTCTAAAAGAAGATACTCTTTTATAATGCTTACTACTCGCTTACTAATACCAACAACTCGATAAGAAGCTAAGCTTTTAGGACTATCTAAAAATATCTCAGCCTTACTTCCGCTTGTATGTAATGTATGTTTAACTTCTAACGTTTTATTCTCAAAATCAATATCATCTATAGTCAAAGCCAAGACTTCTCCAAACCGCAAGCCTGTCAAATACATAAATTCAACAATTAAACGTACTCGCTGATTCTTTTCTTCCTTTTCTAAAAAATTCAAATACTGAAACATTTGAACCCTTGTTAAATACTTATTTTGTTTTCTCCTAATCTCTTTTACATTCTTTTTTCTTTTTGGTAAAACAACCTTTTCAACAGGATTCTCCATTATATAACCAATATCTAAACAATACTTAAAAAACAGATTCAATAAAACTTTCTTATTTTTTCTATGAACCGCAGAACATTCCAGCTCCAACAATATATTCTGAACTATATGACTTGTCACATCTACTAATAAGTAATTCTCTAACTTTCTGACTTCACCTATAATAGTATATTTCTGAGACTTAAACGTACTTCTTTTTAATTCTGTTTCACGAATTTTCAAATATTCTTCGTAGGCTTGTTTAACTGTAATATCCTTAACTACTTCCTTCTTCTTTTCTATTTTCTCCCTCTTTTTTTCTATTTTCTCATCCAGCAAAATTCTTGCTTGTTTCTGAGCTTGCCTTGTCTTAGAAGTTAAAGTTATAGAAACTTGTTTCCACTTATCCTCTTCTAAATCAAAATATTTTTCATAATATCTATATTTTCCATTCTCCAATTCTCTAAAAAACATTTTATACTCCTTTTAAAAATGAGTATATCTCTAGTCAATAACTATAGTATATCATTTTTTCCAATCAAATATATCTAACTCTCTCTCTATGCAGCAGAAATAGATAAAATCCTCTCACATTAATCAATACTTTTTGTCCTGTCCTAAAAGATATATCTTTAAATTCTTTCGTCTTTTGACTTTCGTCTAATCGCCTTTCAATAGTTTTAATACTAATCGAAGGGAAATAATTTGCTTTTAAATCCTTCTTTGATACACAAATATCAGGATAATTATTATATGATTTTTCCATTTTTATTCTCCTATTTCCGAACAAATTTTGAATACCTGGTTGAACCTTTTGACCTAAAATACGAATTTTATATCCTATCCTGGTTTCTTTATGTTCACTTTTTTTTCTCATAAAACGACAAAAAAACAAGCCATCTCTGACTTGTACTTTTTTTTATTTTTAAGACTGACTAATAGCCCCCATAAAAATACTACTCAATCCAATAACCACCAAAAATGCTCTTAATATTGGATTGTTAATAAAGAAAAATATTAAAATCAAACTAACTATTATTAAAATAACTGAAATGATTAAAAAAATAGTTCCTTCAATAGACACTCTTGACATACTTTTTGAAAAATATACTATCAATAATATCCCAACTATATAAAAAATGATTGCTCCTATAATATACAACAATGGCTGATTATTATTATGTCCCATTATCTTAAACGGAGAATTTGATGGATATTTCATCAACAATAACTTATTCAGTCCATCTAGTTTTACTAAATAAATAATAACAGATACTATATACATTATAAAAGATAAAATTTGAGCTGAAACTTGATACCATAATCTTTCAATCAATTTCTATTCTCCTCTATTCTCTCTCATACCACTAACTTGATTGATTATCTTTTCTTCCCTTACTAAATTAGCATATTTTTTTAAAGAAATTAAAATTATAAATAATAACACCAACAATACAATAAAATATAAAAGAATTGACAACCAAAAAATTCCATCATAAACCACATTATTTTCAATAGAAGCTGACATCATATTAGAACTGATCAACTTCAAAAAAGCAAACATCTTTTCTGTAAAACCTGTCAGAAACGTAATTAAAATAATTGTAATAAAAAGTGTAAATTTTACCTTTTCAACAGCTAATTGTGTTTCAACCATTATCTTTTTTGACTGAAATTCTTCATCTGTTAGCAATAAATATGCTTCAACACTACTAGAATAATACAACTGTTCTCGTTCATCTTCAGTTTTTACTATAAAATCTTTTATCCTTGTTTTAAAAGATTGTTGTACCATCATCTTCTCCTACTATTCTCTTAATGTATTATACCACAAAAAATAAAACAAGCCATTTCTGACTTGTCCTTTAATATGCACTTTTTTGGTATTCATTCCATAATGCCTGAAGTTCATCTGCATTTTCTAAAACATACTGTCTTACTATTTTCATATCTTTTGACTTTAACTTTCCATCACGAAGTTCACCATTTAAAAACATTGATCCAACTTCCTCGCCATGAATATAAATATGAATATGAGCCATCTGACCTTTATGGTTATGTTCATTCGGACGAATCTCGATACCATACTTTAAGAAAGAGTACTTAGGCATGTAATAACCCCACATAGTCCTTCCACGTTTCAAGGTAGTTATCACGATTCAATTCAATTTGTTTTTGTGCAAATCGAATGTCATAATCTGCCAAGTCAAAATCCTCTAAGACTTCACCAGTAAGAATACTAAATGTACCAATCAATTCTTCATCATCATACATACGCAGAATAGGATTGTTAGGATTGTTAGAAATATCTTCTTTGGTTACTTCTAAATTTGTCACACCAAACTCTTTAATCATGATTCCTTCTCCTTTCACTTTCTTTTATTATATCACTTTTTCTAAAATTGTCACTTACACTAATTATTCAATTCAGATAGTTTACTTTCAATACGATTCAAAAGCGCTTGCGCTTCTTCTGTACTGCAATAATCTTCTAGAGAAGCTAACTGCCCATGTATCTTTCTTAAAAGTGGATACACTTTACATATTTCACTATCTAACTTAGAATTTCTACTGGATAAATCAAAATTTTCTACTTTCAATCTTGTTACTTCTTGAGTTAATTTTGAATTTTGAAGTACAACTTCTTTCATCAAATCCATTGTATCTAAAATTTCTCTAGCTTTTGTAGTATTCTGATACAAAATTTCTCTCATCATTTTCTCTTGTTTCATTTCATCAGAAATATATTCTGTATCTTTTTTGATAGAAGCATGTTCTTGTGACAAACGATCATGTTCCTTAGATAAGCCACTATGCTCACTAGATAAACGATCATGTTCCATTTCACGTTCTTTTGACAATGCCTTCATTTCAGCTTTAAGACCACTATTATCTCTAGCTAATTTAATAGCAATACCAACTAATGAAGCTATCGTTGCAACAATTCCACTAAATGTTATCCAATCCATAATTGAATACTCCTCAATCATTTTTTCTCCTTTCTATCTTATCATATTTCCTAAAAAGAAAAAATAAGGCAAAGTTTCCTCTGCCTTATTCATTTACTAATCTTACTTTTACACCTTCCACTGTAAAAGCCTTTCTTCGACTTAAATCTAATCGAATCAATTTGAAATATAAATTTATTCTTTTTCCAAAAGGATATACTCTAAACACTAAATGATACATTTCATCTACATCGGAAAATCTTTTTTTCAAAGGAGACTTAAAAGGAGCTTCAAAACCTTTCCATGTTACTCTATAATGAGAAAGCCCCGTAAATCTTTTATAGTTCAAAAAACTTAATTCTACAATATCTTGATAATCCTTTTTCACCGCTCGCTGATTAATCGTCATCATTCGTTGGTTTGCATCGCCTTCATCAGCATCTGTAAAAAGATTGATTTTAGGAGGTAACTTATCTTTTAATTTTCGGATTCCAAGGTAGTCCTTATTTAAGATATTTTTGAATAGATACCGCTGAAATAGTTTTGCTTGAAACCACTCCATAAACTGATAAATACCAATACTAAAAAGAAACATTAAAATCCATAATTCAGATTCATTCTCTTGAAATGGAAAATCCAATGCTTTCGAAAAAATCCATAATAACACAAAATTTCTCATGAAGTAAAAAATAAATCTCTCAACTCCAAAACGCAACTTCAAAAAAGGACTAGCTAAGATAAATAAAACCATTAAAGATACTAAATAATCTGAACTAATTTCAAGTATTGCTGAAATTTCTTTAATCAGAACGGCACACGCTATCATTTCAAACACTAAAAATTGCCATTTAAAGGCTTGTCTAATAAGCCAATTCACTCCACAAATTGCAGATAATTTATACCCCAATTTATCAGATTCTCTCAAAATTCTAAACAACTCTTTCATCCTGTCTCCCTTAATTCAATTTACGTCGCCCCAAAACTGTCGCAATCAATCCTACAAATCCCCAAATAGTTGTGAAGATTGTACTAGCTGAACCTGTATTCGGAAGGACTTTTAACTGACCTTCTTTATCTTTCAAAGCGATTGTACCGTCAGACTGCTTCACAGCACCAATTTCATAAGGCTCTTTTTCAGCATAATCACCTTCGCTTGTTTCAACTACTACCTTCCCTTGATTGGTAGATACAACTGTATGACCTGTATTCGTTTCAATAGGCTGTTCTTTGATTTCTTCTTTAGTGACATTCAATGGTTTAGGTTCATCAGATTCTTTCACACCTACATTATCTTCTGCTTTTTGTTTTGCTTCCTTAATTTCAGGAGTATCTTCTACAGTAGGCTTCTTATCTTCTTTTGGCGTTTCTTCTTTCGGTTTTTCTTCCTTTGGTTTTTCTTCCTTTGGTTTTTCTTCCTTTGGTTTCTCTTCCTTCGGCTGTTCTGATGGAGTTTTAGGTTCTACAACAACTCCTGTATTATCCTTTTCCTGCTGTTTCTCAGAATCTTTTCCAAGATTTTCAGAAGGTTTATCTTCTTTTGGTTGATCTTCCTTCGGTTTTTCAGATGGAGTTGTAGGCTCTACCACAACTCCTGTATTATCTTGTGAAGGCTCTTTTTCTGTTTTATTACCTAAATCAAGATTCTCACCTTCAGTTTGAATAGCAGGAACAACAGCAGGCTTTTCTTCTTTTGGCTGTTCTGCCACAACTAAACCAGCAGTATCTTGTTTAGAAGCTACACTTCCACCCAAAGTTAATTCATCAGCATTTACACCAGCTACAAAGCCGCTTAATACAGTTACACAAACTAGTGTTACAATTTTTTTATTCATATTTTTTTCCTCTTTTTTCTTTATTTTCCAATTACATAATAAAAATTCTTTGCTTGTTCAGCAGTAAATACACGATAATCAGTAATTCCTGTTTCTTGCATTGGTTTAATTACATTACATTCAGAAATCAAAATTGAACCATCATCCCTCACATCTTCGACAAAGGCTACATGTCCATAAAAGCTATGACTACCTGCTTGCCCCCCTTGAAAGCTAAGAGCAGAATGTTTTGTAGGAGTATTCGTTACTTCATATCCTGACTTATGCGCCCAGTCTCGACCATTCCCCATGTATGGATCAAAATGTATTCCAAATTCTTTTGCTCTATTGAATACATACCAAGTACATTGACCATAAGGATAAGACTGAGTAATATAGCCTTCTTTTGTAATTTCCTTATCAATCGAATATCCACTAGGTAAATCAGTTGAAACTTGACCAAATGGTACATCAACACTACCAGCTATTGCGTTCCCACCTGAAGAACCATCAGATTCAATCGTACCTTTAAAGACTTCATACCACTTCTTACTATCCTTTTCCAGCTTCCCTAATTTTGTCTGACCGTCTGAAAGTGAGACACCTTCATAATGTTCAGACCAATATTTTGCACTTTCAAAAGGATCAGTCGCCTTTTGCATATAGTCTTTTACTTTTTTATAGCCATGATTCAACTCATAAGACATCAATTCCAGTTCCACCGTACTATCTAAAGTACGAGAACTAGCATTTCTCCATCTATCACCATTAATAGTATTATCCCAACCTGACCATTGAAAGTAACCAGCAACCCCACCTGATGGATTCGTTAGTTTAGGATCAAAGTCACTTTCTCTTTCGGCATTAGCAAGTGAACCACTAGCACCCTCTAAAGTAAATTTCTCTTTAGAGAGTTGCCAGTTTAGAATCTTAATGACATCTTCTGCTCTTTCAACAGAAATATTTGCCTTTTGAGCCACCTCTTGCGCTGTCAAACGTGTTCTTTTTCCAGTAGTAGAATCAGAAGAACCCTGACTTCCAGCAACAACAGCACCCATGACAAGTATCAAAATCAAGATAATAGGTAGAATACTTGTAAGATTCGACAGGAGAAAGGCAGCTACATATTTTTTTACCTGATTCTTAATTTGATTCTTCATTAAATCTTACTTCTCTTTCTGTCTATCGTAACATTCGGACGATTCTTTTTATTTTTTCTTCCTTGCTTTTTTGGACTAGAATTCCCCCCCTTCATTCGTTTTGTTTTAGAAGTATCAATTTTAGGATTCTTACCTGAATCCACTTGATTCATTCTTTGTCTATTCTTCGCTTGAAATTCTGCTTTTTTCCTTGCAAGTCTTTGTTCTTTCAATCGCTTCACTTCAGCATAAGATGAATTTTTCATTTTTCCTTGTGCCTTCGCTTTTTCAGTCAATTTATCTGCTTTTTCATTAAGCAATTCTTTTTTCATTCCACCTTTGAATGATTTTGCTCTAGCTTGATACAAGAAAGCCATAGCACGATTCCCTTTTTCTTTAAAGGAATTTACCGTACCTCTTACTCCATGCTTCATAGAAGCATATCTATTGCCAAATCTTCCAAGCGATTCATTTTTAGAATAAGAGCCATTAGAATGAGTACCTTTAGATTGAGTACCTTTAGATCGTAAACCTTTAAGGCGAGATTGTAAGTTGTCTTTACCCATCTTCAATCCACCTTTAGCAAATTGACCACCAGCAGAAAGTCCATTCTTACCAGCACCAAGCACTCTTTCACGAATCTTTTTAGTACCTTGATTAAGATTCAAGCCATTCATTCTATTTACAGGCAAGTGACCAATCCTTGAGAACATTGATAAAATCATATTCTTATTCTTAAACATCAAGAATAATAAAATAGCCTTTATGAATATCACGATCAGCACATTTTTACCGACTGCCAAGCTAATAAAATCTGTTAATGAGTTATAGAAAAATACAAACAGAGTTGTAGCTAACAAGGTCACAGACGATAAAATCAACATTGATATAGCCTTCTTATTGAATGAATGAATCATTCCTTCCATTTGAGGGAATAGACTAACCAATAAAATGAATGGTAACAAGAGAATCAAGAACACATAAATCATCAGGAAGAAGAATCTTGCAAGACCTAAGACTAGATAAACAATTCCTACTACGGTTACATCGATCAATGAAGAAAAAGCATAGCTAAACTTTGCGCCCCACTCACTTTTCAACATTTTGTTTTCAGGATCTTTGTCTTTAGCAATATCCTTGATTTTCTTACCACCAACTTCATAATCTCCATCACCTTGTTTATATCCAGCTAAATCTTCAAATTCTGCTTCAGATAACTGAAATTCTCCATCTTCTTTCAAAGGGGAATTCATGTACTTATACGATTTTACGATTGTTTCAGTAAAATAGACATCAATAGCATTGGAATTTTCATTCGTTAATGTTTTAGTAATCTGACCATTAAGAGAAATCGTAGTTGTTCTAAATCCATCATACAAATGAGTTAGTAAATACTTATTCTGACCATTTACATCTATTTTGATAAAGTAAAGACCAATAATTGTATAAATCAACAACATCTTCACAAATGCTTTAACTACGCTACCGTTACCAGTTGCGAACAAATACAGGAGATATACTGCCATACTTGCACCGATAATGTAAACTATCTCTTTACTGAATAGAGAAGAAAATACTTTACTAGAGTTACCTATGACATTATTCAATAAAGTTGATACATCACTCATTCCCTCAACTGCATTATAGATTCCAGCTATAATTGTGAAGATAAATTTTGACAACCAAAAAATAGCTTGCACAATCGAATTAAAGAAATAATTCATGTTTGAATCAAAACCAAAGAATTTCTTATCAAAGTAAACCTTGCTTGTTAGATCAGACATCTTCGACTTATAATTTTCATAAGTCAACTTTCTTGAATCTGCTTCTTTCTTTTCTAAGGCTTCTTTTGCTTCTCTACTCTTTCTTGCATTATCTAGTGTCTTTTTTGCATTATCAGCAGGATCAACTAATTTTGGTTTATTCGTATTCTTATCAAATTCAACAATATTAAAATTATTGTTTGGTAAAAATGGTGAACCATTATTAGTATTCGGCAAGGAAGGCTCAATCGCACCAGCTAAAACAGGAAGGAAAAAGATAGATAAAACAAACCCTAGTAAAATATTTCTTCTCATTTTTCCTCCTTCTATTGTACTGACACTAAATTAGATTTAACTGTTTCAAACAATGGTAATAATTCAGGGAAGATCGTACCATCAACAGTTATACGTTCTTTGCGACCAAACGTATCATAGTAGATACATTGTCCCATTGTCTGATTTTCAAGCCATGCTCTTGATAATTCATCATTTTCAACACGTAAATGTTCCAATATTGCTTCTGTTTCTGTATTTTCAGGAAAAGCAAATAAAGTACCAAAACCAGTTGTATCAGCACTTGTTTTCAAGTCTTTGACCGATTGAGTAATAAGCACCAAGAAATTGTTAAATGATCGTCCAGTACGTTTAACACGGTTAACTACTTGCCTTCCAGCAGGAGTTGACATAATCTGCCATGCTTCATCAAGATATAACATTGTTTCCTTGTCTTTCTCACGTTCTCCAAAAATCGCACAGAAATAGGTCAAAGCATACATAACAGTCAAACTTCTTAATTGTGTTTCAGTCATTTCATCTTTATCAGTCCCTTCAGGCATATCAAGACCAGCAATCTCAACAATAATTGTTTTATCATCAGTCTTTAGAACTTCTTGACTGCCATCAGAGAAACATAATGATAACAATGAATTTTTAGAAATTCTCTTTAGTAAATATCCAGCAGTTGAAACTTCCTCTTTTGACGATTTTTGCAATTCATCAAAGACTTGTAACATACCAACCTTTTCACCAGCTTTTCTACGCTCAATCACTTTATCAAGCGAATCTAAGAGATAAGGTTTAATCTTAATATAGGTATCCTTATCCAACACAGAAGCAACAAGTACGGTTGCCAACTCCGTCAACTCACCTTCATCTTGCAGGAATGAGAACGGATCAAGAACACCTTTATTTTCTTCCTTACGCATATCCAACGTAATAAAGCGAATAGATCGTATGTATTCTTGTAATTCTTCAGATTCACCTTTTTCTTCCAAGTCAGCTAACACAGATAAATATTGTGTTCGCATTTCAGCTTTTGGATCGACATACAACACTTTAACTTTTAACAATGAATGATAAGTAAAGAGTAATTTTGTCAAGAATGACTTACCGTTACCAGTCGCACCAGTAATCGCTGTATGAGGATTGCTTGTTTCTTTACCATGAACACCGATTTTATTGGCTTGTAACAAGTTAGTAAATACAACATTCGTACTATTATCTAAGGCACGTTTAAAATCTCCATACCATGAAGAACTTTCTTTATCAATTCGACCAATAGGAAATCCAACATCAGTACCTACTTTTTTCTTCGTAAAGAACAGATTCTCACAAAGACCACGCAGGCTTGAATATTGTAAAAAGGCTTCTCTATCACCATCAATCAATTCAGTCATTCTGAATTTATAGAATAGATAAACCTGATCAGCAACAGCCTTCACAATTTCAACTTCCATATCTTTCAATTTTGAAGCTAAAATATCATACTTAACATTCAATTCTTCAATGCTATCACCGGTAATCTGTAACAGGTGAAGGAAAGTAACCATAGGCTCTTTATTATCGTACTTCTCTTGAAAGTCTTCTAGTAACTGATAGCTTTCTAGGACTTCAATCTTTTGAACATCATCATTTTCTGCTGTTTCAGTCACCGTATTTCCAAGATTCTTACGCTTATTTCTTGCCCTTGTATTCAAGGAATAGATTCCACTTTTAGTTGAGAATTTCACTTTCAAGGCACCATTAACAGGGAAACCAATATTCTTAATTTCTTCTGCCAAGTGCAAGTAGGAAACATTCTTTGGATAAGCATATACAGGAATAGTTGCTACATAACTTTCTTCCTCACCATTGACCAGCTTCAAAGTGTTACCTGATCCAATTTCAATAATTGTTTCATCAACATTCTCAATCGAATTTTGAAGGGCAATAATTTCACTATCCTTATCATAGTATTGACCATTTAAGAAATGAATCCGATTCAACAACATCAAATCTTCTTTGACCACTTCTTGAATATTCAAAGCGTGTAATTTTGTTTGAAGCAATTCTTTTTGATCTTGCCATTCCTTCGACCAATCGACCTTCGGTAATTCTTCAAAACCAACCATTTTCATGACTGATTTTCTAACGTTAGCAACAGACTGCTTGACCGTCACTTTGAAATCAGACGATACATTGACTGATTTTAAAGGCACTACTAGATAATCTTTTGATTCTAACAAATATGTAACTTCTTCTTCTAAGCGTTCTGCCATATTAGAAATCACATAATTGGCCAATGGACTTGTGCCAACCCCCTTCTCAACATCGTGAGAAAGCAACTCAATTTTCTTTGCCAATTCTAAGTCAAAATTCAGAGTATAGATTCCAAAATCACTATATTCAGCAATACTTGATAAGTAATTGAATACTAAATCTTTTGAATCTTCTTTCTCACCATCTTCAATAGTGTTAATCACTTGTGGCTCAACTTCAAATACAGCCAGCACACTTCCATCTTTCAAGAGAATCAAGCTATCATCTATCGCCCAAATATTATTCGTTAATTCCACGATAAATTCTTCTCACTTTCTCATATTTTTTACCTTTA
Organism: Streptococcus sp. KR; assembly: GCF_002238115.1. GTDB lineage: Bacteria > Bacillota > Bacilli > Lactobacillales > Streptococcaceae > Streptococcus. The sequence goes on from NZ_NGVM01000011.1 coordinate 29,858, forward strand.
CAGAGATACATTGTACTTCTCTTGCTATCATATTCTAGCCAAAATCTAAAATAATCAACCAAGAAACGAAACAATGTTTTACCATCAATTTTATTTTCAGCTAGTAAATTTCCACACCACCAGCCAATGAACAATGAACCCATGAATCGGTAACTCCAATCCAAGAAGGATACATACCCTAGCAAGAACCACGATAAAGCGAAACTTACTAGAGCATAGATAATAGTTGACATTTTCAATGCAAACGGTAAACTAAATTCCTCGTTTATTTTATGCACCCATATAGGCTGTCTAAATGCAGTAGTATAGACATACAGCTTTTTATCTTCTCTTTTCATATCATAGTCCTACTTGAATGCTTCAAGCAATTTAGACCAAATAGGTTTAGTCGCATTTAATACTGTTTCAGGATTTTCTAAAAAGAACAAAATGAACCCTGCAACCAATACAATTACAAACAATTTTCCTAATTGTTGCTCTTTCCATGCTTTAAGAGCCTTCATACCAGCAAAAAATGCTATTGCTGGAACACCGAATTTTGAAACTAAAAATTGAAATAATGCCATTTGTCTTATTCTCCTTTATCATCTTTTTTATTGAAATCTGCTGGGATAGTATGATCCATTTTTTCTACAAAATAGCTGTCTTTATCTTCTCTTAACTCAAAGCTAAAGTTTTCACTATGAGTTGTACCTGCAACATCAAGAGTAATTTGTGCATAAGCATAGATTTTCCCATCTTTCTCTTTAAAGTAGGTATAATCTAAACTCTTAAAAGTTGCACCACCAATAGACTTAATTCCATTAGAAATCAAATCCAAGTTTGCTTGACTGGTAGTGTAATTCTTAAAGAATAATTCCAAGAAAGAAACTAACTTTTTGCGTTTACCTTCTTCCATTTCATCATTCGCTACCAGCGATACATGATTTTCTTTATCCACTCCTTCAGCTTTAAAATCACTTACAGGAGAGAACCAAGACAAACCACTTACATAATACTTGCCATCTTTCACACCGTATGGAATCGAAAATTCAATTCCTACACGTTGATTCTTGTCATCTTTCTTCGTATCATAGATCACACGATAAACAGCGATACCATCTTTAGCACTCAACATTCTAGCACTAACAATATTCATCTCCTGCTTCGTCTGACCTTGATTCTTCACATCAGGAACACTTCCATAGTAATCATTCAACTTTGCGACATCTTCATCAGAAGAGCCACTTTTTGAATTATATGTAAAATATCTACTTACATATCCATCTAGGAACTGTTCTAAGGTACGGTCTGTTTCTTTTTTAGTTTCTACCACAGGTGCTTCAGAAAGCCTTGCCTTCATCTTCACAGTAGTTGCTATTGAAACAAACATGGTTAAACCACAGAAAAGAATAAAAGCAGATAAGCCTGCTAAAAAAATACGATTCGATTTTTTCTGACTTATCTGTTTCATTTTTACTTGCTTTTCTTTTCTTGGCTTCTTTAAATATAAATTTCTCATTTTTTCCTTTCTATGTTTACAAATTAACTTTTTTGTAGAAGCCAATAGGAGTATTTAAGATTTCTCCCTGCTCTACGAATCCTTGAAATACTGTCACCCAATTCCCACATTGAAAAAAATAATCAACAACCGATTTATAATCTAACTCTTTCGTCAATTCAAAAATTGTATCAACTTCATCTTTAGAACAAAATCTATAATATCTAGTTGCAATTTTTGTCACAGGAATATAATGCTGTAATTGAAATTTGACAATGTATTCATCACCATCATATAATTCCAACACTGCTTTCTTCAGCAAGTAAACCTCGTCTAACGACATGATTTTATCCACTTCCCAATCAGAAATCCCACAAATAAAAAAGTTGTCTTTGTCAATTCCTCTTTCATTTATTCTTTCAAGGACTTGTTCTTGACTGTACTTCATAATATCTAGTTCACAGAGAAATTCAAAATTTCCTTCTCTTAAAACTCTTATATTCGCTATCATCTTGATAAAAAGTAACCTTTATCTACAAAGCTACCACCTTCTTCTAAGCGAACATCACGACCAAACTTTTCATAGTCAAAATAGAGTTCTAATTGTTCCCTTGACAATTCAGCACCCAATTCTTCTACAACATATTCACCTAATTCTCTATCAGTTGAAACATCACGATATAAACTACAATTATCAAAATCAACACTTTCTAAAGCCTTTGGATCAGAGCTATCTGATTCAATGAATGATAGAACAATATCTTCATCTACATCTTCCACATTTTCAGCAAGATCATTCGCTAATTCTAAAGTTAAGCCTTCACAATTCAAAGCAGGTAATTCTTCAATAGATTGAATAGTAAAAACAACATCTTCTCTATCATATCCAAACTCAGAAGCAATGTATTCCACATCAGCAGGTAAAGAAAATTGTTTCACTTTCTTTGACCGTGTATCCATAATTAAAGCTGTTAAGTCCATATTTTCTCCTTTCTTAACTAACCTTCTACTTGTCTATTCAACTGTTCCAAATCAGCAACACTAAATAGACCATATCCAATAAATGCTGAACCCTCATAATCAACAATTTCAATCTGTTCATCATAAGAACCACTCAAACCAATCACAGACAACTTTCCAAAATATAAAGGCAAGCTAAACCAAGCCTGCCTTCCATTCTTTGGATTCTTAATCAATACCTTTGAAGCCATTCAGTACCAGCCATTTTCTATTGCAAAAAGTACCAACTATTGCCTTCATGACCGAGAAACACATAGGAATCTCCTAAACGACTAGCAATTTCTTCTTCATGTTCTTCTACATAAGCAGACAAACGATCTTCATTCACTAACTGCTCATATTCTCCATGATTCAAAATACCTGCAAAATCAATCAATGCTTCCTGCGTATCAACTTCTATAAACGAATTGACATACACATTATCAGGATTGTTACCATCAAACTGTCCAAACTCTACACCGTCAAAGTATTCATCTAAGCGTTCAATAATCTTTGCAGGTTCATCAAGCAACTTTTTTCCAAAATTGTAATACTTACACACATCAGAAAACTTATCATAGACGACTTTAATACTCATTTTTTCTCCTTCCAAATAAAAAAGGAAGCCATATTTGACTTCCTTCATTCCTTTACTTAAATTGAAGCTGAACGCTCAAAACTAGAACCAATCGCAAATGCACGAGTTGTTACCTTGTTAAGTTGCTTGTTCATATCATAGTAACTATTCAAATCACGCTTGATACACTCAATAACTTGATACGGTAGTTGCAATTCTTCATCATTTTTAAGAAGCGAACTCAATTCACCAGCCATAGTCCATGCTTGTTTAAATTCTTGATCCTTTAACTTTTTCGCTAGTTCAATCGACAACTCAATAATTTGTTTATCTTTTCCTTGTAAAACCATTTTTTATATCTCTTTTCTTCTTTAGTTTTTTATATTTTCAACCATAAAGCTGGAGAACGTTTCTTAACTTTCATCTATTCTCTCCCAAATAACCAATCTAACGAAACTTCTAGTAAATCTGCTAACTTAATAAGATTTTCAAGGTCACAGTTAATAAACCATTGTTTGACTTTTTATATTGTGTTCATGATAACTACTAAAATAATTTTATTTTCTTATTGTAATTATCAAGTCTCTGTTTTGCGAGACTGAAAATATCTTGATCAAGCTCACAACCAACGTACTCAAAACCTAATTCTTGAAAAGCAATCAAGCTACTTGCTGAACCAACATGAGTATCGAGTATTTTATCGCCTTCTTTTGCATAGGTTTGCAATAACCAGAAATAAAGATTGACTGGTTTTTGGGTTGGATGAATTCTAACCTCATTCAATGACTTATTTCCTTGTTGAATGTGTCCTTCAGATATTGACTTTCCTTGCATCATACCATTCCACATATAGCGAAACAGTCGTATGCTATCATGAAAACTGCAGTATGCTATTTCACAATCTGAAAAACTTGACTGACCATTGACTTTGTCCCAAACGATACGGCCAGAACCAAAAGAATAATCAAAGTAGTTCACACCCCAAATGATTTGATTTTTTGAAACCCTAAATAACTCATCAAAATAATCCCTATTTGGAATTTGCCACTCTGAGGTTTCGCCATACAGTCTGCTTACACCTATTGGACTGACTTTTCGTCCGTAAAATTTTCTTTTTTCTGGCCCAGAAAAATATGGTGGATCTACAATAGCTAAATCAAAATAGTTATCAGGATATTTTTTCATAACGTCCATGCAATCTTCTTGAAGAAATAATTTCACAACACCACCTCATCTCCTATACCCACTTCTCTAAATGAAATCGTTCAATCAATTTTAAACACTCCATTTCCATCTCTTCTTTGCTCCTTCTTAACAATCCAAACCAAAGTAACTTTCTCTTAACATCAACTTGTCTTGCTAAATAGGATTCATACTCTGAAATCAATCGTTTCAATTTATCCAAATCACTTCGCTTCCTTGTCTGCTTATAGGTTTGAGATTGAAACTCTATATAGGCTTGATAATCTCTTGCTACTTTACTATCTGTTAGACCATCATAGAAGTTTCTTGCAGGAATCAAATATACAATCTTCTCAATTTGTCTATATTCAATCATTCTGCCCTTCCTAACTGACTTTGTAAAAATTCAAGTTGTTTTCTTTGTCTAGGAGTAATTTCTCCTGAACTCATTATTTTTTTCATATTCTCTTGCATAAACAAGCGATCAATTTCAGAAACATACACTAAAGAATTAGAAACTCTTTCTACCAACCATCTAATTGTTTTTTCAACTGAATATGGTTCAGGACTTACAGATAATCTAATCGGTTCATCAGTTCCAAAAAGTCGTTGCCACTTACTATCTAACTTTCTAAAACCATGTTCATCAGTTCCATCATAAATTTGAATCGCTCCTTGAAATATAGAACGTGTTAATTCAGCAACATCATAACCAGCTAAAATTTCTGAAACAAATGACCTTGCCTTACCTTGTGAAAATCGAACTTCATAACGATTCCATATTCCAAATAACCTTACACTATCTAATACACTTATTCCTTCTTTTTTCGCAATCTCATACCTCTTTTCATAAAAGTTAAAGTACATTTCCGACTGCCGACTACCAAGATAGATTGATAACCCTTGTCTATTTTCCGTTTCCAGTGGATTTTCAAAATCAAATCCACCACCACCCACAAATGAAAAACTTTTTAAATAGGGCGAAACAATGTCTTGTTTATAATACCTTGTTACTAGTGTTGATAAATCAAAATTCTCTTTCGTATCTTCTCTAGCCATTTCATCAACTGCAATATCTATTCTAGTAACACTAAAATTTTCTCCATATCGTTTTTGAAACCTTTTTATAAAGTCTATCCACGTTATATTTTTACTTTCAAGATACATTTCTAATTGTCTACAACCTTGACCACTTAACTGAATCGTAATTCTATTTCTATCTTCTCCATTTTCGCTATACGAAGAATTAAAACCAAAAAACCAAATATCGCCATAGCGATACAACAATTCATATTTCATAAATGAGGTTGTTTCAGGATTCAACATAATATCAAATCCAAAAAATTCTTTAGCTACATAATAGACATCATTCTCTTTGTGAAGCGTAAACCTGAAATAGTCTATCATATACCTTGTCAATTCTGTATCACACTTTTTCAAACTAAAATGGTTTTTTATCTCTAGGAAATCTTCTTTCTTCAAAGTCCTATAACCATTCTCATAAGCCTTTATAGTAGAAACAGGAATACCAGTCTTAATTGATAACTCTTTTCTAGTCATTTTACGTTCTTTTCTAAAATCTTTTAACTCTTTTCCTTCCATTTCTCCTTTAAAACTCCATTTTTTACCAAAAGGGATACAAAAAACACAAAAAGGGACACACCTTCAAACCTTGTCGCTCTAAGCGTGAAGTGCATTTTGTAACTTTTGTTACCCACCTATTAGAATAGGTGGGTTAATAAATATAGTCCAGCCAAAAATGCGGTCGGTGCGGTGCATGGGTTCGCCTACGGCTTCACCCCTGCTTTGCACCTACATTTTTGGCTGGACTATACTTAATAAAAAATGCCCCTAAAAAGGGGCGATTACACTATTCTAATAGAAAGACAAAAAAAGACTAATCTCCAAAATACTCGGAAATTAAGTCACCCCACCCTTTATTAGACTCTTCCCTATCATCTATCATTTTTGAAAGTAATTCCTTTGAATCTAAATCTAGGAAAATTTTACCTTCCTTACGCTCAAATGAATAGAAGCCTTGTTCTTCAATTTTTTGAATAACATTTCTCAAAATATTCGAACGAATACCTTTTTCTAAGGCAAAATCTGATAGATAAACACCATCAGGAAAATCATTTTCTTCATCTTCTTTTTGTTTACTAGACATCAATTCTTGCACCAATTCAGAACTATCTTTTTTTACAGTTCCTTTTTCAAATTCTTCATTAGCTTGCATTTCTTCCTGCAATGCTTGTTTTTCTTCCTCAGAAAGAACAGCTTCAGGATTCTCTAATGGATTGAAAGGATTTTCTCGTCTTTTAATCTTGTCATATTCATCAAAGAAAGAGAACTCTTTTGAAAGCAATGGAGAATAAAACTCTCTGGCCACTTCTCCATACACACTCGCATATCCACGACCATATACACGCTTACCAGCAAGATATTTCACATACTTAAATTCCTTATTCCTATTAACTTCTCCAAAAGCTAAATCATAACCGACTTCATCTAGTCGACCAACAGAAATTCGAAAATTGATGTTTGACTGTAGTTTTGAACCTAAATCTTCTCTTGAAGGCTTCTGCATAGCTATAACTGCAAAGCAGCCAGCTTGCCTTCCTAAAAGCAAGAATTGACCCATAGCATTGTCTAAACGCTGTCTTGTCTGAAAATCAAGCATAGCGCACAAGGCATTATATTCATCACAAACTAAAAAATAAGGTTCAAGTCCATATTCAAAAAACTTCTTCAAATCCTTTTCGCCATTTTCTTCACGCATTTTACGCATATAAGCATAGCGAGCGAACATAATTTGAACTGCTCTTTCAATCATAGAAACAATATCTTCAACATCATAAGAAATACGACCTTCAAAGGCTTTCTGCTCCGACATAGTAACAAAGTCAGCTTGTTTTGGATCACATATATCCACTACTCCAACTTTAGCCATAGCACGAATCAGAGTTCTTAAAAGAACTGTCTTACCGCCACCAGTACCACCACAAACCAGCAAATGAGGATCATCAATAGGATTCCAATAGAGATTCTTCATTAGTTGAATACCTTTACTAGAATATTCAACATCACTAATCTTAATACGATTCTGAAACGCTGAATAAGCCATTTTATAAGTTTTAAATTTAATATCGTCCTGAACTTCCATAAAGTCCATAAAAAAAGTTGTTTCTAAATCTGAACCAATTTTCTTAAACTTATCCTGAAACTTATTCCCAGCCATTTTAAAAGCAATTTCCAAATCATACCGATTCTGCTTCATATAAACTGCTGGAAAAACTACTTTATCTCTTGTTCCTGAATCCGTCTTAATCTTTTTCGTATAAGAATATCCATTTTCTTTCAAAAAGAAAGCAAGTTTAGCAAGTCTTTCTAACTTTTGAAAAAAGAAAAAACGTTCTTGTGAAAACCAAGTCAAATAAAGACTAATCAAACTAAACACTGTCACCATCAAACTGACAATCACTATAGAAGGAACATCAGCATTTTTTAGTTTCTCTAAATTTTGATAAATATAAAATCCTAATATTGGACTAAACAACAAAAAGAAAAAAGAAAAGATATAGTATCTTAAATTTTCCATGTAAGGCTTAATCTTAATTCCACGATACGCTGGAAATAAACTCATATCTTTTCTCCTTTAAAAACTATCCTTTATGTTCTTGCTTTTGATCATGTTTCTGTTCTTGTTTAGGTTGACTTCCACCAACTTTTTTAAGTTTATCAACCACAAAAACAAAACGGTGCTTGTTCGGCTCTACTTGATTACGATCAGCCTTACGCATACCATGATAAGCAACCAGCAAAGTATCAAAATCAATAGCTTCTTGATAGCCAAGTTTCAAAGCATCAATTTCTTCAGCAGATTGTTCTGTTACTTTCAAGAAAACAGTATCTTCCTGTCCTTCTGAATATACAAGAACTTCAACACCATCATAATCACCTTCACCAGTTTCAAGATCAACATTTACAAATTGCGCACCTTCATTCTTAATAAATTTACAAGTACCCAAAATTTCCTTCGGATTCAACAAAAGATCATTCAAAATACGATATTTCTTTGAGAAAATTTCTACACGTTGTCCAAGTTCAAGTCCATTTTTAGCCATTATTTGTTACCCCCTACACGTTTAAGTCCTTTAGCCAATACATTCGTTGAAGCAGAGAAATTTGTACCTTCAACATAATCTTCCAAGAAAGTTGGTTCAATAGCTTCAACTTCCTCATTTACTTTATAAGTTGCCATATCTTTTGGAGTGATGATTGAAAACATACCATGTTTTGCATTCATCACAATATGTCGAGTTCCATCAAAAGGCTTACCTTCAATAATAGAAGGTGCTTTTTCAGAACGTACATAATTTGCTTTCCCAATAGCTTCAGGATTGAATTTAAAATTTTCGATTTTCATTTTTTTAGATTTCCTTTTCTATTTACATTTTTTCTTTAAAAAAATAAAGGACGATAAGTCCTGTTTTATTATCGCCCCAACAACAATATCTTAATCTTTTTTACGCTTGATCCCAACTAAACCTAACATAGACAAGATACCAGTTCCTACAAATCCAAGCATACTAGAAGCAGTACCAGTGTTCGGTAAAGATGGTTTCTTAGGTTCTTGTGGTTTTGGTTGCTCAGGAGTATTAGTTACAACTTTAACTTCCATTTCTTGACCGTTTACAATGTTCAAGAATTTATTTTCTACATCACCACTTGCGATACGTTCGACTTCAATATAGAAGTCAACGTCAAACGTACCTTGCAGTCCTAGAGAGTTCAAGAACTCTTTATCAATAGTGTAAGCCCACTTACCTTCTTTCTCATTCCATGTTACTTTAACAATCTTCTTGATAAAGTCAGAGTTTGTACTTTGATCAAACTTAAATTGAAAAGCATAAGCAGAACCTTTAGCAATCTTATCTCCTGCCTTAACCACTTTACCGTCAGACAAAACTACATCATAAGGAAGAACCAAGTCTTTTTCAGCAACATATTCTGTACCTCGAATAATACCCTTCCAGTTGCCAGTATAGCGATCATGCTTCACATCTAGCTTATCAATACCATCATACTGATAAAGTGTATCATGTTTAGCAGGAACAGTTACACCATCAAGGAAATAGCGTAAATATTCACCAATTTTAATTTCTTGACCATCACGAATCTTCTTATCATCTTTCTGATCCACAGCGTGTTTTTCAGGTTTCAAGTCAGGAACTTGCACAGTTACCAAGTTAGAGACAAAGGCATTTCCAAAGTCAATTTGATGGAAATCATTTTTCACAATTTTGCCTTTTTCTACAAGCAAACGTGCAGGAAGCTCAATCGTGATGTTCTTAGCTTGTTTAACGTAGTTTTGATAGAATGAAGCAGAATCTTTCGCTACCCAAAGGTAAAATTCGCCTCTAGGGTTCAACCCAGCTTCTTTCAAAATGTTTTGAATTTCTTTTGTACGTTCTTTAAGAACATGGTACATATTAAAAAGCGCTTTAACATCCTTACCAGTAGAGTCCTTCATAGTGATTTTGCTATCATCTACCTTGTAAGCACCATCTTGAACATCATCTGCCATAGCCCATGTTTTACCATAAGTTTTAGAATCAGTAGTAAAAGTTGAATATGGTTTGTAGTCAGTTGTCAAACTGAATTTCACATTTTTATCAAATGTGTTTGCGCCATCAATATTATGCTTATAAGTATCTTTGATAGCCTTCACAGGTTTTGGAGTTGAAGGTTTCACACGCAAGCGTGAATAGTTCACTTTTACTTTAAAAGGTAAAGGACGCCCAGGCAATCCTTTAGGATCATCATATTTAGGTTTAGGAATTTCCTTAGTATCTTTTGACTGATACTTAGGCTCAACAGGAGGTTTAATCAAAATGTTGATTGGAACAGTTGCACTTGCTTTACCAAATAATCCAACAGCCCAGCCACTATCTCCAAAGATCGAACCATCAGAAGGCATTTCTTTTCCTTCTTTTTCTGCATTGCTTTTCGCCCATTTACGCTCTAAAGCAACTTTCTTAGCAGAATGAACTCCTTCTCCATTATGATAAGCAAAATTCAAAGTAGAACCATAACCAACAGAAACTACTGAACCAAGTGGAATATCTGCTTCATCTTTAACATTATCATATCCAAGATCACCAGCTTTTACACCAAGATCAGGTACATCATTTTTCCAAGCTGTCTTATATTCACCCTTATAATAATTCTTCCCATTACGAGATACTTTTTCTACTTTAGAACCTTTCGGATTTAAAACAACTCCTTCTGAACCATCTTCATAAGTCATGTTAAATTCTTGACCATAATCAACATCATTAAACATTGAAACGATAGCCAAATTCACTTTTTTATGACCTTTTTCATAGAAATAATCAATTTTTGTATTAAATTCAACTAAATTGCCATATACAAAATTAATAGAGCCACTATTATCCTTTTTGTGAATTGTAACCTTAGTAGCAGATAAAGGTTTTCCATTTTCCTGCCACTCAGCTTCTACTTTATTAAAAGTAAAACGAGCAGAAATTTTTTGACCTTTATCATCTTCAGCAATATTATGTAACGTAAATGAATCACCAGCTTTAGGGTTATAAATCTGTTTAAAATATCCATTTACATCACGAAGAAGATCAGGGCGACTTGCACTAATTGTAGTATCATCATGAAGTCCAATATAATCTTTAACTTTTGTAAGTCCATCAATTCCTTCAAAAGATGCAGTCAGCTTCCCATAATAATTAACGCTACCACGCTGACTTTCATCATAATCACCATAAACCTTAATATGAGGTTTTTCAGCTTTTACACCCTTCTTAGCAAGTTCTTCTTTTTGCTTATTGTAAACAGCCAAATCTTTATTGTAACTAGCCAACTTCTTATCATAATCAGCTTTTAAATTAGCATTGTCCTTTTCAACCTTTTCATTGTAGGCTTTTTGGTCTGCTACAGCTTTGTTGTAGTCAGCTTCTTTTTTAGAATTATCCCTTGCGATACGCTTATTTTCTTCTTCAATTTCCTTGCGTTTGGTTGCATTGTCAGTTTTAGCGTTTGTGTAGTCAGTAGTTGTTTTTTTAACTTCTGCTTCTTGCTTCACATAATCAACTTCAATTTCTTTTTGCTTTTCTGCTACTGTTTCAGAGGTTGCAACACCTTTATCCTGAACAGCATCTACTTCTACATTTACACCAGCATTTTTTGCTTCTGTTACAGCTTTATCAAGATTGTCATGAGCAATAGGAACTTCTACTTCTGTTTTCTTTTCTACAGCAACAGGCTTAGCAGTTGAAACTTCATCAGCCGATACCGTTGAAGAAAATACCATTCCCAACATTCCAAGTGCAAGAATAACACCACATGCACCACCAACCTTCATTTTACGGATTGAACCGTAAGCCTTAAATTCTTGTGTCTTTGACATCTTTTTTCTCCTTTTAAACTAAAAATTTTTTATATTTTATCAATCTCAATCATTATAATCCTAAGAAGGTGAACGAGATCGTTTATAAACTACTAAAATCATTTTTTCTCCTTTTCTATAAACAAAAAAAGCCAGTTAAAACTGACCTTCTAAAATTTTACCCATCTACTTAAAATAATATTACTTATTATAAAATATCTTTCTCAGATTCAACATTTTTTAAAACTCAATAATCACTCCATTTTCTCTAAAATAAGAATACGTTCTTTCGATTTTAGAAATTATCTTGCTGTAATAACAACGAGTCAACTGTCCAACACCATACAACTGATAATATAAATCTTCACAGCATTTCTTTGATGATACATAAACATCAGCACCATTTTTTACATGGGCATAGATTTTCAAATTCCAGCAGAATCTACTATAGATTCGATTATACTCTTTTATGATCCATTCTTCGGAATATGTTCTTAACCCCTCTTTATAACCATACTCTTCGATTTTAACACACCTCTCTCCTACTACTCAATCTTATCTACTAGGTCAAGTAAGAATTGCTTCACTTCACTCTTATGAACATATTTAGTCTTATCATCAGCAAAAAAGCGAATAGCTTCTTCATAACTTTTCCCTTTAGTCAACATTGTTACCAATCCATGAGAAAATTGATGGTGACAACCTAGATTATCTAAATCTTTAGTAGACATAACATCATCTCGATCAACACTAAAACTTTCTTCAACATTGATAAAATCATCAATCTTACAGTTATAAAGGTAAGCTAACTTATACAGCTTATCAAGACTAGGTTCACGTTCTCCACTTTCATATCGAGCATACGCTTTCGGTTGAATCTCTAAATACTTTGCTAAGTCCTCTTTCGACTTATTATACATTTCTCGATACAACCGAAGAGCCATCGACACATTCAACATAAATTCTTTTCCTCTCTACTTTAATGTGATAATCGAAAAGAAAACCACAAACAACACAAATACAAACAGAATTATCAAATGACTAAACATCCAATAAATCAAAAACATCATCAAAATAAGCATAGACAATAGCATTCCAACTCTTACTAAGTAGATCCAAATATCCATCTTTCCTCTTTTCTATTCTCTACTCATATTGTTAGTTTACATAAAAGAATACTTTCTTATATTCCCTTGTGAAAACTAACAATACTTTCAATCTTTATCAGGACAAAACCTGTATTATAAAAATTAAATGATTGTTAATTTTGTTTTTTGAGTAAAATTAAAAAGGCTTATTATTTCAAAGCCTTTTTTTGTTACTCTTTTTTGTATGCTCTTATCTTCGCACACTTTCAGCTATATAGCCTACTCCCTTCGCCAAGGTCACAGATTTAAGGATAACTCAATACCCCCTCTTCCTTACCCAAAGGCATTAGCAAGATTTTACTCTTACACACCGACCATACGATAAAGCCTCACTATCTCACTCTAGCTACCTCTTCAAAGTATCATTGACTGCTCCACAGCCGTCAGTTCCCTTTTCTTATCTACTAAGGCGAAAGGACAAAAAACCCAACGTGAACTTTACAAACTCTAAACTCCTTGCCAACTCCATTTACTTATGGTATAATAATACCAATTCACCAAAAACAAAATATCGTAAACAGCTTAGTAAGATGGAAACACACTTTGCTGGATTTTTGTTTTCAAAAATATTAGAAAAGAGAACATTATGGTTGAAATCATTACTAAAACAATATCCATCATTTACAACATTGTTAAGTTTTTAGTCCGTCTTTACATTAAATCTTTTGACTCAAATCCATATTTGACAACTTTTTGTACAATATTCATCATTATACGTTATCTATACTTTCCCTAGTCTTACTAAAAAAGTCAGCAAAGAGTTTAGAATCTATAAAGTTTTGTAGATACATTTCATGGAATCTAGCTATATAAAATACTATCTAGCTTGATTTCTCGTCTGCTCTATGATAGAATACAACCGAGAATACTTCTTTCCCTCTCCTTTATAAAGATAACTTGAAAGCAAACTTTGAATAGATTTAGCCCATTCAAAGTTATCTTAAACAGGAGGTGCGGATATGAAAAACGTTCTCATCAGATTGTTTTTATTCATCTATGTTATTGTGAAACTATTTATTTCACTTTACAAAGATTGTTTAAACACAACCCCTAGAATGACAATCGCATTTACAATCTATACGATTATAAGATTGTTATTTTAGTAGTAAGCTAGGTTTTTACCTAGCTTATTTTGTTACAACTAAACTCCATGAAACATATCTACCATCAGACAACTTGACATTTTACTATTTTTCACTTATAATTAAATTGCTACATTTAATCGTGTTAGTCAATGATTCGTTGTTGTCTGACACGTTTTTTATTAAATTTTCAAAGTTCACTTAACTTTTATATTGAATCAAAAATCATACTACTAAAAGTTACAAGTTCTAGTTTCTTGAAACAACATTCAATACTGAAAATTAAAATTTGTCTTTTAAGTTGTATTCAAGATTTTCAAATTCCTATAAAATGTTATGATTAAGTAAAGTTTTTTTACTTATTTTTTATAAGCTATTGCTTATGTATCTATTATATAACCTATAGCTTATTTTGTCAATGCTTTTTTTAAATTTTTTTAAAAAATTTTTGAAGGGAATAAATCATGTTTATTGAAAGACTAAAAAAGCTACGAAAAAAAGAAAAACTAACTCAAAAAGATATTGCTACATTCTTAAATATTTCTCAACCTGCTTATCAACAATTTGAAAGTGGTAAAAAGAAAATGAACCTCGAAACAATGGAAAAACTAGCAGACTACTTCAATGTTTCAACAGACTATCTGCTAGGTAAAACTGATATTCCTGATCCTGATTCAGATATTGACCTTGATTCTGCTATCGATAACTCAGTCGCTTATGATGGTACACCAATCACAGATAACGATAGAGAGATCATCAAAGACTTCCTAAAAGACTATTTTGCAAACAAAAAATAAGTATGAACCTAAATAAAGTTATAAAAGAGATAGAACAATTAAATTGTAAAGTGATCACTCTTAAAAACTTAAATTCCAAAGGAAGATATATTTTTGTAAATAACCAGCACTTTATTTTTCTTCGTTCCGACACAAGCGATATCGAAAAAATAAATGTACTTCTTCATGAAAAACACCATTTAATCAATGATGATTGCAACAATTCACTTTCTCAAATTGATACTTTTAAAAGTCACATTGAAAACAACAGTGAAAAAGGGCGAATCCTTGATTTTATGAGTTTAGTGAACAGCGAATATCCAATAGACGATAGCTTCAATTATCAAGACTATCTCAAAAATGCTGATATTCCTTCAAAATATGAAAACTACGTTAAAGAAATAGCCACACAATTTTATAATGAAAACAAAAAAAATAACACTATCTAATGATAGTGTTTTTATACTTTTTTTATTCAAGAATAACAGTTCCACAAAATTCACCATTACAATACAAAGATAATTCATTATTTACTCTTGAAAAGAATTTATCACCTGCTTTTCTAAAAATAAATTTAACAAAATATACTTCTAAATCACCCTCATATTCAACTTCAGTATCAAAATCAGTTCCAGCTTCCATCTCATCTAAATAATCAGAATAATCATTAAGAAAATCTCTCACAAAATAATTCAACTTCGGAATCAATGTTTTAGGTAAAACAGTTGTCTGATAATTTATTTCTTTAATTTCCATTTTCTTTCTCCTAATAAATAGTATTCTATAATTCAGATTCTAATTCTCTTATAATCGAATATAAGGCTTCTTTTGTTTCAGGAACAGATTTTTTCAATATTCCTTCCACAATTTTAAAATTCAAATTTGAATAGTTATGATAAATAAAATTTCTAAAACCTTTTATCTGAACCCAATTTATCCTATCAGAATACTTCTGTTTTACTTCCTCTGATAATTTTCCTAACGATAACTGTTCTCCTACTTGACCAAGGTTCATAGCAATAGAATCAACTACCATATCATCATCTAAAGGTAAATTATATCTTCTTGCTTTATCCAAAACAGCAACAGCCTTATCAAGATATAAAACCATATCCTTCAAATACGCTATATCAGTTTCAAGAGATTGACTTCTCATAAATAACCTCTCTATCATTCAAAAAATTTTTCTTAACTAACTTCCCAATATTCGTTTTAGGAGAAAGTAAATCACTAACCAATAGAATATCTATATTACCATCAAAAATAGTTAAAAGCCTACCATATACATCAAAATATATCGAATCATCCTCTAACTCCAAAGCAATATCAACATCACTTTTTCCATCAGCTTCACCCCTAGCATAAGAGCCAAATAGATAAATTTTAGATAAATCATATTGTTTAGCAATAGGAACAATTTTTTCCTTTATCTGATCTATTGTATAAACCATAACTAAACCCCTTTATATCATATACAGCCATACTTTTATTTCATCTTACTCAGAATCAAGTTTAACATCAAAAGGAATACTTCTTGTCAACACACTTTGCTTCAAAAATAACTTCACAGCAGTTGACATATCCAACCCCAACTCATTAAAAATTGCAGTCGCTTCTTTTTTCAATTCATCATCTACTCTTACAGCAATTTGTGACATAGTATTTCCCCTTAACTTATTTTGTATATCTATTGTATCACTTTTAGACAGACGATTCAACTTTTTATATATCAGTAAATACAAAATAAAATAGACCAGCCTCCTGATCTACTTTATTCTATATTCATTGACTAAAAATATACAACCTTTGGTTAGTTTTTGGTTAATTTCTTTTTTTATACAATTTCTTAACACTAAAAACCTTTTAGAATCAAGAAATCTACCATCTTCTTTAAATTACTACTATTATACCATATTTTTCAAAAAAGCCAATCATAGCAAGGTTTTGGACATTTCCATCAGAAAAAGAAGCTGGAAAAATCTCTTTCCCAACTCCTTGTACTGAATATTTTTTCTGATTTTAGTTATTTTTTCAAGCGTTCAACGTCACGGGCAATGACCAATTCTTCATCTGTTGGAATAACCAAAACACGAATTTTCGCTGCCTCTGTTGAAATGTCTCCTGTCACACCAAAGACGTTCTTTTCTGGGTCAACATCACAGCCAAACCAAGAAATCCCTGAGATAACATCTTCACGTACGTTTGCAGCATTTTCACCGATACCCGCAGTAAAGATAATAGCATCTGCTCCATTTAGGACTGCAAGGTATTGACCGATATGTTTTTGGATACGGTCAACATACATTTCATAGGCTAAAGTGGCATCGTGGTCCCCTTCTTCCATAGCAGCAATCACATCACGCATATCACTAGATTTACCTGAAACCCCCATTAGTCCTGATTCACGATTAAGAACGTGACTAATGTCTTCAGGCGTGTTAAAGTCCTCTGTATATTGCATTAAGTAAGGAATGATAGCTGGGTCAATATCTCCTGTACGAGTTCCCATCATCACACCACCAAGTGGAGTGAATCCCATTGAAGTATCAACAGATTGACCGCCATTAACTGCTGTAATAGAAGCACCATTACCGATGTGGCAAGTAATCAATTTCAAGTCCTCTAATGGACGGCCCAAGAGTTTTGCAGCTTCTCCTGCTACAAACTGGTGACTTGTACCGTGGGCACCATATTTACGAACCTTGTTTTCTGTGTAATATTTTGTTGGTAGAGGGTAGCGATAAGCTTTCTCTGGCATAGTTGTGTGGAATGAAGTATCAAAAACAACTACACTGGTAATGTCTGGCAACAATTCCTTGAAGGCGCGAACACCTGCTGCATTAGCTGGATTGTGGAGAGGAGCCAACAAACTCAACTCTTCAACTTTTTCTAAAACATCCCCTTCAACAACTGTTGATTCTTTGAAATATTCTCCACCTGCAACAACACGGTGTCCAACACCTGTAATCTCATCATAAGCCTTGATAATATCGAAACGAATCAAGTCATCCAATAAGATTTTAACGGCTTGTGTATGATTTTCAATATCCAAAATTTGTTGTTCAGAACGACCATCAAATTTTACAGTTGAAATTGAATCTTTCAAGCCGATACGTTCAATTAAACCTTTAGCAAGAACTTTTTCCTCTGGCATTTGATAAAGTTGCCATTTCAAACTTGAACTTCCCGCATTGATTGCAATTGTTTTTGTCATAACACGATACCCCTTTTTAAGCGTTTTCATCTATTATAACAAAATCTATTTTATATTTCAGTACCTTGAGTCCATTTTTGAAAATTTTCTTTAAATTTCATTAAAACACTTGCATCTTGCAAGCTAGAAAGTGGATAAATAAAAGGCTCCACTGCTATTTCACTTTTCTTCTGTAAGATAAAAATAGTCTTGGATTGTTTAGCATTAGCAAAGAGATTTTCAGGCAGACTAATCATGGCAGTCAGACTTGCCTCCTCTTTCAACCAGCCTTTCAACAAATCACTTTGAGGACTGGTCAACAAATCACTCGGAGCGAGAAAAATAGCGTATCCATCTGACTTGAGGTACTTAAGTCCTTGTTCCATGAGCAAGTGATGGGCGTAAGTATGTTCTTGACTAGAAGCAACTTGATGGCGCGACGCAACGGCATCATCAGGATAATAGCCAACAGGCAAGTCGCTGATGACCACATCGCTTTCTTTGAGCATTTGTGGACGAACGGCATCTCCTTGGACAAAGCCAGCCTGCAAACCAATTACATCTGCCATGCTAGCTGCCAAATCAATCAACAAATCATCCACTTCCATTCCCAAGTAATCCACCTTTTTATCAAGCGAGGTCAAGAAAGTAGCGCCTAGAATTCCCATCCCAGAACCCATTTCGAGGATAGTAATTTCCTCCTCTTTAAACAACTCTTCCACAATAAACACCAAAAGTAAGGCAATAGCATCCGGTGTAAACTGGTGATTAGCCTGTAGGGGTTCTGTTTGCCCAGCCTTCATCAAGAGAAACTGGTAGGTCTTGAGCCATTCTTCTTTGCGTAGTGCTAAACGCTTAAGGGCTTGATTGTTATCTTTTACCTGATTTAGCTCAGTTTCACCATCCAGATAAATGCTGTTTTGCTCCACCAGGGCGTCATAAAAGTTGGTCGCCAAATCACTTTGAATGACTTGGACATTCTCTAGTAAATAGGTATAAGCTTGTTCAATTTTTTCAAAATCCATATTCCTATCTTACCAAATTTCCCTTCTTTTTTCCATCCTTATAGAAAAATCACTCCCTGACTAGGCGAGTGATTTTTGGGCTACTGTTAAAAAGAGTTCTGAGTAATTTCCTTGAAACAGGTCTTCAGCGCTATAGAGGGTCTGACTATGCACAGATGAAAAACCAAACTGGGCTAGCCTGTTTTCCAGTTCAACCAATTCAAATCCATGATGGTTAGCTTCTGTCTTGGTAAAATCAGCAAGTAGGAGTTGTCCATCTTCCTTCAAATGTTGATGAAACAGTGAGAGAGCCGCATCCAAATCAGGCATATGATGAAGAACACGACAAACAACAATGAGATCAAACTCTTTCTCCAAGGGTTTTTCCAGTAAATCTTGCTCCAAAAACTGGATATTCTTGATGTCTTGCTGCTCCGCTTTCAAACGAGCTTGCTCCAGCATTTTCTCCGAAATATCCACCAATATTACAGACTTGGCCTGCTTAGCTAGGGGCAAGGTTAACAGACCCGTCCCTCCACCGAAATCCAAAATTTCTTTGTCTGATAGAAAATCAATCTGTTTCTCGACTGCTTGACAAACCAAGTTTGCAAGGAAGATATTTTTAGGTGAATCAAAAGTTTCTGCTTTGTGGTTAAAATCATGTTTCATATTTTCAGTTTAGCACAAAGTAGCTTGATTGGCTAGGAATTCTCTTTCTTTTCAACCTTCTCTTCTGATTTTTTATTCTCTGATTGATTACTTGAATCAGTCACTACCTTTTCCTTTTTATCTGTTTTCTCTTCTTTGATTTTGACGGAAGGAAAGATGAACTCATATTGGCTCTTAGGCGTATGAACCGTCGTCACCAAGCTTGTTTTCTTATTTTGATAGCTCACCTGACCCAGATTAAAGGCCTGTTCCCCACTTTCTTGCTCAACCTTATCTTTCGTTCGTTTGGCCATGGCAAAAGCGACCAGCTTTTCTTTATTTAAAGCGTAGTCTTGATAGTGGGTGACTTGTCGGTTCAAGTAAAATTGTAACAAAAGACTAAAGATGGCTGCCATAGTGACTGCATAGATGAGAACACCTGCCTTAACTTTTTTCTTTTTCCACACGATAGATGAACTCCCTTTCTAAACCTTTTTGGAATTGAAAACGAAAGCGAACCAGTTGATTCTCCTCTGTAATCTGTGCAGATTTGAGTCCATAAACCATGGGCTGATAACCCCGTCCACTGGCATCAGTTTTTCGAAAATCATCTGATTTGGACTTACCCATAGCAATATCCTTGCCATCTTGCTTCATATAGAGGCGATTGCCTTCCACTTTTTCGAATTGCGAACGGTCTAATTCTGCCTCCAGCTGGTCCACAAACAAGAGCCACTCCTTTTGCTCGCTTTGCTGCTGATAACGAACTTCTGAAATGAGGAGCTGACTCATGGCTTGAAAGAGAAGTAAACTCCCACTGATAACAATAAGAGCAATAAGGGATTCTAACAAAGTAAAAGCCTTGACCTTATAGCTCTTTGATTGCCAACAACTGTTCTGAACCATGGTAGACCTCCAATCCCTTTTCACTAGAAAATACCTGAATCTCAACTCCGTTTACGTTTACCTGATTTTGACCTGTCTGCAGTGCCATCTTAGCTACACGCACAACTTCTTCTTTCTGCAAGATTTTTGCTTCTTCTTGCCTATTCTTTTGAATTTGTCCCAAAAGAAGGGTAGCAATACTGGCAAAGATAGCTAGAGCAACTACTGCTTCTAGTAAAATTACTGCCCTAATTTTTTGTTTCCTTAATGCGTTTAATTTTTCCATTTCCTAGATATAATTGATAACGAATCGCTCCTTTGCTGGTCTGAAATTCAACCTTAGCCAGGGACGAATTGCCCCCAGTTCGGTCAAATGTAATGTTTTGGCCTGATGGTACCTTAATTCCTTTAGGAACTGTCAACTTTTGACTGCCATTACTGATCGTTTGCCCAGCTAAGTTTAGACTAGTCTTTTGCTGACTAGCTACACTGCGTTTTTGGGTTTCCCGATACAGTTCTTCAAACTCCATAAAGAAAATCTGCTCCTCTACCGCCGCAAAAGTGGACTGGACAGAGTCGGACAAGCCCAAGGCAAGGATACTCACAAGACCCAAAACTAATAGACTTTCCAGCATGGTAAAGGCCTTAATCATTGACTTTACGATTTGCTCCTCCGTTTTTAGTATAGTATTCATTATAGGCTTTAGCCTGTTCAGGAGTAATACGCCCATCTGCTTGTAACTTGCTTAGGCTAGCATCTTCATTTTTATCCAAGCTATAAAGCTCTGCCTGGCTTTCTACCACCTTAACAACAGCAGCTTTTCCTTTGTCGTTGACTGCTTCTTTTTGCTTGGTCAGATTAGGTACAAAGAGTAATAGAAGCACACTGATGATGAGCAAGACCACCAACATCTCCACAAGTGTGAAAGCTTTAACCTTAGCTTTTTTCAAGAATGTCATCATTTTTTTCATTTTAAAAATTTACCTCCATATTTTGATACATGGGCATGAGCATTGCCGCATAAAGTAAAACGATAATCAGTGCCACAAAGATAAAAACCAGTGGCTGCACAAAATTCATGGTGCGATTGACTCGGGTAAAAAAGGCCTCCCAAGTTTTTTCAGCATAGATTTCCAACTCACTACCCAGCTTGGACTTGACTTCCCCATATTCAATAATCAAGCTCAACTCCTTCTTAAAGAATGGATATGTCGCTATCGTCTGAGAAAATTCCTGACCATTTTGTAAGGATCTAGCTAGATTTTGACCGATTTCTTTAAAGAGATGAGAACCCTGTTCCTGCATGATCTGAAAAATCTGCGTCAGCTCCATTCCCTGTGAAATCATATTCCCCCATTCACGCGCATAATAGGCTGTCAAATAGGTCTGCACAAAGATTCCAAGAAAAGGAAGGCGTGCTAGGATAGAAAAGACGCGCATCTTAGAACTTCTTTTATAAAAAGTTAGTGCTAAAAGGACACCTACTGAAACAAGGCCTACCATTCCTAGAAAGATTTGTGGCAGATTGCCGATAATTTGGGTGGCAATATTGCTACTATCCAGTTGTGGTAGTAGATAGTTCCGTAGCCCCAGCATGATTAAAAGAAGAAATCCCAGTAAAATCAAAGGATAGGTCGCTACTTCAATTAGTTTTTTCTTGACCTTGGCCAGATTGTCTAGATACTCTTCTATCTTTCCCAAACTCAGGTGGAGATTTCCATGGACTTCCGCTAGGGATAACTGAGTGACAATGGCACTTGAAAATCCCAAACCTTCCATCATTTCTGAGAATGATTTCCCCTGAGACAAGCCCGTGCGCATCTGGGTCACGCACTGCTTGTCCAACAAGGCACTCCTATCTAAAAAGGAGATAGTCTCCACTAGATGAAAACCGCTGGAAAAGAGATTATTAAATAAGGTGATGATATTTTTTTGCTTAGCTGTAGCTAATTTTTTCCGTTTCAGCCTGAAGACTTGTGATATGTCCATCTTTAAGAAGCTGGTCAATCTGTTCATTCCAGCTAGTTGGTTGGTGTTCTTGATAGTCTTTGTTTGCAAAGTCAACGATTCCTCCTCCCCCGATTAATCTCTGATAGCAGACTCCTTGCAGAACAACTGCCAACTCTTCCTCACTCACACCCAACTCTAGCAGGCGCTCATAAACACCTCGGATGCTCTTGGCATGAATGGTTGAAAAGACTGTCGCACCTGTCAAACTGGCTCTGACCACTGCACGCGCCGTCTCGCTGTCCCGAATTTCTCCAATAATCAGGAGATCTGGTCGATGACGTAAGGAAAGCTTGATGAGATTTTCATAGGTAAGCCCAATCGCCTCATT
Source organism: Streptococcus sp. KR (assembly GCF_002238115.1). Taxonomy (GTDB): domain Bacteria; phylum Bacillota; class Bacilli; order Lactobacillales; family Streptococcaceae; genus Streptococcus. Next base: position 52,591 of record NZ_NGVM01000011.1, read on the forward strand.
CAACTGCAACTGGAGCATGTCGTCCTGCTTGATTTCTACCGGATCTTCTATGGACATAACTTGCTGTCCTTTAAAGAGAGACTTGGCCAATTCGTGCATCAAGGTCGTCTTGCCACTTCCAACTGGACCAGCAAAGAGATAGAGACCACGTTGCCTGTACCGCTTACCCAATTCTTCAATATCCTGAAACCAAAAATGCAAGTCCTGCTCCTCATCATGCAACAAGCGGATCACCAGACTCTCCTGCCCTCGATAATCGCCTACAGTAGATAGACGTAGAGACGCCATCTTTTGGTCATAGGCATAATCACAGGAACCAAGTTGACTACGTCTCTTTTCTCCAACATTCATACCCGCCACAAACTTAAAGTGACTGATGACAGCCGCAAACTTTTCAAAATCATAAGAACCGATTTTACAGCGCTCATCTCCTATCCTCATATGAAGCTCATAGGCGTCTAACTTGGGGACAAAATAAATGTCTTGTGCCCCTTTTTTCCGAGCCGAACGAATGATTTCTTGTGCAATTTCTTGAACCATACTTACCTCCTCACCTATACTATTCGCAAAAATTGGGAAAAATAAAAAAAGCAACTCCAAAAAGTTACTTTTTCTCTATTTTAATTTCATACGGCAAGAACGGTGCCTTTCCTTACCTGTTTGTTTTTCATAGCCTGGACGTAATTTTTCATCTGGGATAACCTGCTCATCCTGCAAAAGAGCCAAAGAATGGTATTGTTGTAAATACTCATCACATTCATCACACCAGCGTTGATCTTCTGGATCCCAAAAAATAGTCATCAAGTCACTTCTACTTTTATAAAGAGGGGATTCTTGTTCCAATCTAAACCAGCAAGTTTTGTAGTATTTGAGAGCATCATAATACTGGTCAAATTTCTTACTTGCTACAATGTCTTCTTCCCAACCTTCTAAGAACCACCAAGGTTCAAAATCTCCGTACATTTCTATAACACGATACATATTCATTCATTCCTTTGTACCGTATATTATAACCAATTCCGCCAGACAAGAAAAGAAATATGCTCATTTCTTAATTTCCAGATAAAAAATCCAGCCATCTTATGATGACTGAATTTCTATTTGCTTATGTTCCAAAATCTTGTTACTACCTAGGCTTCCGAGATATCGTTTTCGATAATGACCTTGATTGCATGGTGGTCTGCTGCCTTACTGAAGACTTCATAGGCTTTTTCAATTTCACTGAGTTTGAAATAATGAGTTACCAATTTTTCTGGTTCAATCTTATGACTTTCAAGTGCTTTCAACAATTGTGGAGTAGTATTTGTAGATACCAAACCAGTTGTTACATTGATGTTGCGAATCCAAAGTTTGTCCAAATCGAATTCAACTGGTTTACCATGTACACCACAGTTGGCAACTGTCCCGTCTATACCGATAATCTTTTGACAAAAATCAAATGTTGCAGGAATACCAACAGCTTCGATAGCGACATCCACACCACGACCATCTGTCAAATCATAAATTTCTTTAATGGCTTTTTCAGGGTCTGAAGAATTAACTTTATGAGTCGCACCAAATGATACAGCAGTTTCCAAGCGGTTATCGTCTAAGTCCACCATAATCAATTTAGCTGGTGAGTAGAATTGAGCTGTTAAAAGAGCAGCCAATCCAACTGGACCTGAACCAATAATGGCTACACTACAACCAGGTTCTACTTTCCCTTTCAAGACACCAATTTCATACCCAGTAGGCAAAATATCTGATAGCATAACCAAGGCTTCATCTGACAAGTCTTCTGGAGTATGGTAAAGAGTGTTATCTGCATGAGGGACACGTAAATACTCAGCCTGCATACCATCAATCAGGTGACCGAAAATCCAGCCCCCTTCGTCTTCACAGTGGGCATAAATTCCTTTTTTACAGTAGTAGCATTTACCACAGGCACAAACACAAGAAATCAAGACCTTGTCGCCTTTTTTGAAGTTCGAAACTCCTTCTCCAACTTCTTCAACAATCCCAATTCCTTCGTGACCAAGAATGGTACCACTTTGGCAAGCAGGGACATCCCCTTTGATAATATGGAGGTCTGTTCCACAAATAGTAGTTTTTACGATACGCACAATAGCGTCTGTTGGCTTGCGAATCACTGGTTTGTCAACGTCAACAAAAGAAGCAAGTCCAGGTTTAACATAAGTATAGGCTTTCATAAAGCACTCCTCCTTTTTTTATTTGTACTGTTTATAATATAATTGTAATCCTTTTCATTTGCTTCTTCAAGTGTTTTTGTGATTTTTTTAACTATTTTATTTACCAGTAAAGCAATATAGATAAAAAAGCAGAAGCTAGTCTGCTTTCATCCTTAACAAAGAGAAATTTCACTACTCCATAAGAACTTTCGATTAACATCAAACGACTAAACAAAAATGATATTACTGATAGATGGAGAATATTCTTCTATATCATTGAAACACTAGGACATCCAAAACAATTGCACTTTCAGTAAATTTCTATACTAAAATTACGAATAATCTCTGCAATATTATCTAAGTTGCAATATATATTAGACATTTTACTAACAATTTTTATAATATCGTTTGTCTTTAAGAGCACAATAACGGCCTTGCTTCTCACTTAACGAGATTCAAGACCGTTATTTAAGATTTTTATTTTATAGCTCTATCTTCTACTATTTGATTGTGTTGAAGATGAACTTGATGTACTGCTAGAGCTACTACTTGAGCTTGGTGTAGATGAGAAACTACCAATAATACTTGACCAAGCATTTTGGTAATCTGCTTCACTTCCTCCAATAGCAAAGTGATAGCTTGTCGTAGGAGCTCCCGTCTTGGTAGCCCAATAGCTCGTTACAGTAGAACCTGAAAGATCCACTGTTCTTCCATTAACGGATACTTTGCCAGGCTTCTGCCCTGTTGATCTGAGGACCTGAGATTGAGTCACACTAGAATCAAGATTAAAGCGTTCATTGCCCCAAACACCAGGCTCAGCCTGTTGGATAGCATTGACCAAGTGGGCCATATATTTGGCATTTCGATAATGCCCAGCCCCCTTAGCCATTGGACGGTTGTCATCATGACCTAGCCAACCACCTAGAGTCAATCTTGGCGTCGAAAGCATGAGCCACATATTTTCATCTTCATTGGTTGTACCAGTCTTACCAATCCAGTCTGCACGAGCTAAGCTTGAATTGATAGAAGCCAAATCCGTTTGGAAACTTGAAGTGATCCGAGATGAAATCACCTCACGAAGCAAACTCTGCATAATCGTTGCTGTTGCCTTCGAATACACTTGAACTGGTTTGTCTTGGAACTCATAGATTACTCTACCATCAGATGATTCAATCTTAGAAATCACATGTTTTTGATGGTAGACACCGTTATTGGCAATTGTTTGATAACCATTGGTATGCTGGGCAACTGTGACTTCAATCCCACCACCCATAGGCAGACTTTCGATACCGTACTCTGGAATCTCGTAACCCATTTTTTCCATATAGCTCTTAACATCGACACCTTTTTCACGAAGCATGCGATAAGTCCAATAGGCTGGAATATTCCATGAATAGTTTAAAGCATCACCCAAATTGACCATATCTGTACCTTTACTACTACCATGCACAATCGGACTACCATTTGCAAAATTTGTAGGATAATTTGACAATATGCTAGCACTTCCCATCAAACCTTGGTCAATGGCAATTCCGTAGGCCAGCAAAGGCTTGGTTGTAGAGGCTGGTGAACGCTTGGTGTCAAAGGCGTGATTGTTTTGGTTAGTCTGGTAATTACGACCACCAACAAAGCCTAGAACAGCCCCCGTTTTATTGTCCATCAAAACATTCCCTACTTCAGGCTGCCCAGTCGAATCATCTACCAAATGACCATAGTTAGCAACTGCATTTTGCATGGCCGCATGGATTTTTTTATTGATCGTTGTAGTAATTTTGTAGCCACCATTACTTAGTTCCTGCTCAGCTCTCTCATGATAAGCCTTTCGAATCGCTTCATTTTTCAACTCTTGGCTCGAAACATTATCCTGTCGAACTAAATAATCATACATACGGTCTGTCGCTTCAGCCATAGCTGTAAAGTAGAGATAATCCCTCGAAACAACATTGACAGTTCCTGATGGCAAGAAGTCTTGCTTGAGATTATAATCCTTGTACTGGTCGTATTCTTCCTGAGTCAGAGCACCCGTACGGTACATGTTGTAGAGAACATCCTTGGCCCGCTTCAAACCAAGTTCTAAGTCTTCATCACTCTTTAACTCTCCAGTATTTTCATAAGGGGAATAAGTAATCGGACTCTGTGGCAAACCTGCTAGGAAGGCAGCTTGGGGAATACTCAACTTTTTGGCATCGATACCAAAAATCCCTTCAGCAGCTTGCTGGGCACCTGCAATATTCTGCCCTTTATGATTTCGACCAAAGGGAGCAACATTGAGATAAGTCGTCAAGATTTCATCCTTACTCATGCTACGTTCCAAGGCAAGGGCATCAACAATTTCTGTAGCCTTACGAGCCAAAGTCGGAGCATCTCCGACCACTTGTTGCTTGATTAACTGTTGGGTCAAGGTCGAGCCCCCACTAGACGAGCCCAAACCTGCAAAAGTTCCCAAAGTCGCCCGAATCACAGCTTTTGGCACAACCCCGTTATGTTCAAGAAAATGTTCATCCTCAGTAGCAACGATAGCCTTTTTGAGATTGTCCGATATTTCCCCAGATGAAACAGAAGTTCGCAGTAGGTCACTCTCGATAGAAGCAATGACACTCCCATCTGCATAAACAATTTCTGAGATGGAAGAAATATTTTTAACCTGCTTAACCAAGTCCTCCGCTTGGGGAACCTTGGCCTTGTCAAACAAAGCAACTCCATAACCAAGAGCTACACCTGCACCAAAAAGTCCACCAATAAAGCCTAGAATAAAGAGAATATTCAGAATGCCCTTAATAGCAACTAAAATGCTACCTAGGATAGCCAGAACTTTCCCACCTGTCCCATCCGACTTCTTCACTTCTGAGACTTTCTCTGATTTTCTATGATTTATTTTTGATTTTACTCGCTGGAAAAATTCCAGCATTTTTCGTTTTAATTCATTTAATTGATTTTGCATGGATTTCCTCACTCTATCTATTATACCATAAAAGGTAAACTTTCAATAAAATAGCTACTTTCTTCCTTATTCTACTAGGCTATTGCCCGAGTTTGTGATACAATAGGTAGAAACAATATTTTATAAAGGAGAAAAGACACATGCACATTTTTGATGAGCTAAAAGAGCGTGGTTTGATTTTTCAAACGACTGATGAAGAAGCTTTGCGTAAAGCCCTAGAAGAAGGTCAAGTTTCTTATTATACTGGCTATGATCCAACTGCTGACAGCCTTCACCTAGGCCACCTTGTCGCAATCTTGACAAGTCGTCGCTTGCAACTAGCAGGTCACAAACCTTATGCGCTCGTTGGCGGTGCTACAGGTCTCATCGGAGATCCGTCCTTCAAAGATGCTGAACGTAGTCTCCAAACAAAAGACACAGTAGATGGCTGGGTCAAGTCTATCCAAGGGCAACTTTCTCGTTTTCTTGACTTTGAAAATGGTGAAAACAAGGCTGTCATGGTCAACAACTACGACTGGTTTGGCAGCATCAGCTTCATTGATTTCCTCCGTGATATCGGAAAATACTTCACTGTCAACTACATGATGAGCAAGGAGTCTGTGAAAAAACGGATCGAAACAGGAATTTCTTACACTGAGTTCGCTTACCAAATCATGCAAGGTTACGACTTCTTCGTCCTTAACCAAGACCACAACGTAACGCTTCAAATCGGTGGTTCTGACCAGTGGGGAAATATGACAGCTGGTACCGAATTACTTCGTCGTAAGGCTGACAAGACTGGCCACGTAATCACTGTTCCACTGATTACCGATGCAACTGGTAAGAAATTTGGTAAATCAGAAGGAAACGCAGTCTGGCTCAATCCTGAAAAGACTTCCCCATATGAAATGTACCAATTCTGGATGAACGTTATGGACGCAGACGCTGTTCGCTTCTTGAAAATCTTTACTTTCTTGTCACTTGATGAGATTGAAGAAATCCGTAAACAATTTGAAGCAGCGCCACACGAACGCTTGGCTCAAAAAATTCTCGCTCGTGAAGTCGTGACTCTTGTTCACGGAGAAGAAGCTTACAAAGAAGCCCTCAACATCACTGAACAACTCTTTGCAGGAAACATCAAAAACCTTTCTGTTAAAGAACTCAAACAAGGACTTCGTGGTGTGCCAAACTACCAAGTACAAGTAGACGAAAACCACAATATTGTGGAACTGCTCGTCTCATCTGGTGTAGTTAACTCAAAACGCCAAGCCCGTGAAGATGTACAAAATGGAGCTATCTACGTAAACGGTGACCGCATCCAAGACCTTGACTATGTCTTAAGTGACGCAGATAAGCTTGAGAACGAACTGACTGTTATCCGTCGCGGTAAGAAAAAATACTTTGTATTGACTTACTAAACTATTCAACATTTATCTATAAACAAAGGAGTTAACCTCGAGAAAGGTAACTCCTTTTTGCTGTTAATAACTCTCATCTATCTATTTTTAATAGACAGGCTACGCAGTACAATGCGCAAGGTTGTTAGATTATGTAAGATAGAGAGATTTGAAGGACTGAGCCAATTAAATAAGCCAAAGCCAATCAAACTACTATTTACGACAACGGTATCTTGAATATTCTTCTTGATGAGTGTTTGCAAAGATGATGATAGCGAATCCAAATCTTGGAAGAAATCCAAACGATTATCTAACAATAAGATATCGCTCATCTGCTTAGAAATATCTGCACTCTCATTCATCACCACACCAATATCTGATAGGGTTAGAGCCGCTGAGTCATTCAATCCATCTCCAACCATCAAAATAGTGTGACCTGCTTTCTGCAGTTCCTCTACTAACTCAAATTTCCCATCAGGTTTCAAGTCTGTATAGACCTGATCAAAGGGCAAATCTTTGACTAATTCCTCTGTCCTAACCAGGGTGTCCCCTGTTGCCAGAATCAATTTTTTCCCTTGTGCCTTAAGTTTCTCCAAGGCTGCTTTGGCTTCTTTTCTCAAAGGAGTATGAATGCAGAACATTCCAATCAATTCATTCTGATAAGCCAAGAATAAGAGATTGTAGTGACTCTTGTACTCTTCAATTAAAGCATTTTGTTCTGAACTGATATGAATTTGCTCATCCTGCATCAAAACATAATTCCCAATAAGAACTGGTTGCCCATCTATATGAGATTTGATCCCCTTGCTTGCGATATATTGGAGTTTCCCATGCATTTCCTCATGTTCAATTCCCTCTATCTCAGCTTGCTTGACGATGGCATTAGCAATAGGATGATAAATGTGTTCCTCAAGACAGGCACTGATTTTGAGAATATCTTCCTCACTATAGTCCCCAAAAGGTAACACCTTTTCAACTATAGGATAACTAGTTGTGATTGTTCCCGTCTTATCAAACAAGAAAGTATCAACTTCCAGATATTTCTCCAAAACATCCCCATCCTTAATCACCATTTCACGATTCAACCCCTCCTTGATAGCTGTTAAATAAGCTACAGGAGTAGAGATTTTCAAAGCGCAGGAGAAATCGACCAATAGGAAAGAAATAGCCTTAGAAAAAGAACCTGTCAATAGGTAAGTCAGACCAGCCCCCAAGAAATTATATTTGACGACCTTGTCCGCCATTTTGATGAAATAGCGTTGTTTCGTTTTCTTGTTTTCTTCAGATTTCTTCATCAACTCAATCAGCTGTAAAATCCGGCTGTTCATCTGATTATCGGTTACACGAATGCGTAACTCTCCAGTTTCTAATACTGTATTTGCACAAACCAAATCAGACTCTCTTTTTTCAACTGGAAAACTCTCCCCCGTCAAGGAACTTTCGTTGACCATACCTAAACCTGAAACTACTTGTCCATCAAACAGAATTTCATTTCCTTGAGATAGGACCAAGACATCTCCTATTTGAACATCGGAACTCTTGATACTAACGACCGTATCGCCCTGTACTAGGAATACATCGCTCTCTTTTGCAAGAAGGCTTTGTTCTAAATCTGTTGCAGTTTTTTTCAAGGACCACTGATCTAAATGATTCCCCAAATCAAGCATAAACATGATATTGCTAGCTGTCTTGGATTGGTTCATAAACAAGGACAATAAAATCGCCGAACAGTCCAAGACCTCCATCGTTAGTTCCTTACGCGCTAGTGTTTGATAGGCTTCTCTAATATAGCCAAAAGCCTGATAACAAGTCCATATATAGCGAATAGGATACGGCACAAAACTACGAAAAAGTATACGCTTAATCGCTGCACCTGAAACAATAGAATAAGCACTCTCTTCTCTACGAATGGGAAGAGTCATCAACTCAGAAACTTTCCCTTTATCAATTCTTTTTAAAAAGGCTTCTGCATTATCTAATACAGAAAAGCCTTCTTTTATGCGTAGAGTAAAGTGCTGTTGATCCATGTAAAACTGGATAGACTCAATTCCCTTTTCATCTCTCGCCAAGGAACGAAGATAGTCTTGAATATCCAAGGTGAGTGAAAAAGAAGATGATAGTCGGATATGTTGGTATCCTCTATGTAGCACTTTAAAAGACATATTATTCCCCTATAAGGCTATCTAATTGCTCTTCTTTTTTCTCTTGCTCGTACAAATATTTGGCATCTTGCAAGACATCGTCTCCATGTTGCTTCACAACAGAAACAGATGCATCTAGCTCGTCTTTTAACTTATAAGCCTTAGCCAAAGCTTTAGAATAACCTTTTTTAGCTTCCTTACTTGCCAAGATTTTCAAACCAAAGGTACCAAATGCGACACCACCCAAAAAGAGTGATGATTTTTTCGCAACTTTTGCAACGGTTAATACTTCTTTTAACATACTTATTTCCTCCTTATCATTATTATATAGAAATTTCGATATAAAAGCAATTTTATTCTATAAATTGGAGAATTAGTTTTATTTCTACTGAATCTCCCATCTACTTATTCCTAAAGTTGCTTTCATTTGCCTCTTTTGATACACTTAAACTATGAATACAAATCTCAAACCCAAACTTCAACGTTTTGCTTCTGCTACTGCCTTTGCCTGTCCCATCTGTCAAGAAAAGCTACCTCTAGTAGCTAGCAGTCTCAAGTGTAGCAATCACCATTCTTTTGATCTGTCAAAATTCGGCTATGTCAATCTGGCACCTCAAATCAAGCAATCTGCCAACTACGACAAGGAAAACTTCCAAAATCGCCAGCAAATCCTAGAAGCTGGATTTTATCAAGCTATTCTAGAGGCTGTATCTGATTTACTTTCAAACTCAAAAAATGCCAAAACAATTTTAGATATCGGTTGTGGTGAAGGTTTCTATTCTCGTAAACTCCAAGAAAGCCATCCTGACAAAACCTTCTATGCCTTCGACATTTCCAAAGATTCCGTCCAAATCGCTGCCAAGAGCGAACCCAACTGGGCAGTCAATTGGTTCGTTGGTGACTTGGCACGACTTCCTATAAAAGACGCCAGTATGGATATCCTGCTTGATATCTTCTCACCTGCCAACTATGGAGAATTTCGTCGCGTTTTATCCAAAGACGGTATCTTGATAAAGGTTATTCCAACTAAAAATCACCTCAAGGAAATCCGTCAGAAGGTACAAGACCAGCTGACAAACAAGGACTATTCCAACCAAGATATCAAAAATCATTTCCAAGAACACTTTACCATCCTATCTAACCAAACTGCCTCACTAACCAGGCCTATCACAGCAGAACAGCTCCAAGCCCTACTCAGCATGACACCCCTACTCTTTCACATCGACCAGACTAAGATTGACTGGAGCCAACTGACAGAGATTACTATTGAGGCTGAGATTCTGGTTGGGAAAGTACTATAATTGACACAAAAAACCGCATTTCAAGAAGATCTGCGGTTTTAAATTTCAATTTTTAAACTATCTATCCCAAAAGTCTAAAACATTTAAAGCTTTTAGCTTCTCCATTTATTTTCGATTCGAAATAAAAAACTTATCAATAAATAGCAAGTGAAATAAGGCAAGTGTAATTCCCGATAAGCACCCATGATAAGAGATTTCTTGATGAGTAAGGGGGTAAAGATTACTATTACCCGCCAAGAGGCATGTTAAAATAACAAATAGAATCCAAAATAAATCCGTCCATTTATATTTTGAAAAATATTTTTTCCACATAAGAACACCTTCTTTCCTATAATCATATTATAATACTTTGTGTAAGCGAATACAAGAGATATGAGGTAATCATCTACGAAGAAATATAAGGCTGAAAGACAGTAAAAACCAGCATTTTAAGCGCTGGTTTATTGTTTTAAACAGGGTTTCCTACAAAGCTTATTAAAACACTAAGCTTTTAAAAAAGTTAGTTTTTGAAGCGCTTGGATAAATAGAATCTAGAAAACAGAAAAAACTAAAAAGAATGTAGGGAAATAAACCCTACATTCTTAAAATAACTTAGTACATAAATGACAATGCTGTCGCCGCCATCAATATTGCAAGAACCATTTTCCAAATTTTTTTATTTTTTCCAAAAATCTTATCAGGTAACAAGCTTATTACAAGAAAGGTAATAAACAACACCAATTTAAGTGTATATATCATAAAAACACCTTCTTTCCTACAATTATATTATAATACTTTGTGTAAGCGAATACAAGAAATATGAGGTAATCAACTACGAAGAAGCATGAGGTTGAAAGACAGTAAAACCAACTTTTTAAACGTTCAATGTGTCTATGATTTCTCTCTATTTAAGACAAGATTGACTCAAATCCACAGCATTCAAAAAAAGCGAATTTCAATCGAAATTCGCTTTTAAGGAAAGTGTATTAGTATAAATCTTATAGCTTAGTTCAAGTGCCAGATATCTTCGTTGTACTGAGCGATTGTACGGTCAGATGAGAAGAATCCTGCTTTAGAAATGTTAACGATAACTTTATCCAACCATGCGTCACGGTCTTCGTAGTCAGCCAACATTTGCTCTTTGACTTTGATGTAGTCTTCCAAGTCAAGAAGAGTCATGAACCAGTCTTTATTGATCAATTCATTGTAAAGACGTTCCAAGCGCTCTTTGTTTCCAGCTGCAAGAACTGCATCGCTAACGATGAAGTCAACCAATGGTTTGATAGCTTCACGAGCGTAGAATTCGCTTGATTTGTATGCTGCTTTTGCGTAAAGGTCGATAACAGTTTCTGAATCTTCACCAAAGATGTAGATGTTTTCGTCACCAACCAACTCAGCGATTTCCACGTTAGCACCATCCATAGTACCAAGAGTCAAAGCTCCGTTCAACATGAATTTCATGTTACCAGTACCTGAAGCTTCTTTAGAAGCAAGTGAGATTTGCTCTGAGATATCACATGCTGGGATAAGGAAGCTTGCTGCAGTAACGTTGTAGTTTTCAACCATAACAACTTGCAAGTGTGGAGCTACTGCTGGATCGTTAGCAATAACTTCTGACATGCAAAGGATCAAGTGGATGATGTCTTGAGCGATTGTGTAGGCTGGAGCTGCTTTACCACCAAAGAAGATTGTGATTGGACGAGCAGGGATGTTACCAGCTTTGATGTCAAGGTATTTGTGGATAACATACAAAGCGTTCATTTGTTGACGTTTGTACTCGTGAAGACGTTTGATTTGGATATCAAAGATAGAGTTTGGATTGATTTCCACACCTTGGTGTTCTTTCAAGTGACGAGCCAATTTACGTTTGTTGTGAGCCTTGATGCTTTCCAATTTTTCTTTGACAGCTGCTTTGTCTTCGTAAGACAAGAGTTTTTCAAGCTCATCTGCTTCATGGTGCCAACCTTCTCCAAGAATCTCATCCAAGTAGTGAGACAAGCTTGGGTTAGCATGCATGAGCCAACGACGGAAAGTGATACCGTTTGTTTTGTTGTTGAATTTTTCTGGGTAAAGGTCGTAGAAGGCTTTCAACTCAGAGTTCTTCAAGATTTCAGTGTGGAGTGCTGCTACCCCGTTAACACTGTATCCGTAGTGGATATCCATGTGAGCCATGTGAACACGTCCGCTCTCATCGATAATTTGAACAGCTGGATCTTTGTATTCTGCTTTCACGCGACGGTCCAATTCTTCGATGATTGGTACCAAGTGAGGAACCACTTCTTGCAAGAATTCAAGAGGCCATTTTTCAAGGGCTTCAGCAAGGATTGTGTGGTTAGTGTAGGCAGTCATGCTACGAACGATTGAGATTGCTTCGTCAAGTTCGATACCACGAGCAGTCAAAAGACGGATCAATTCAGGGATAACCATTGATGGGTGAGTGTCGTTGATTTGGACAACTGCGTAGTCAGCAAGGTCATGCAAGTTGCTTCCTTTTTCGATTGCTTCATCGATGATCAATTGCGCACCGTTTGAAACCATGAAGTATTGTTGGAAGATACGGAGCAATTCACCTTGGCGGTCACTATCATCTGGGTAAAGGAAAAGAGTCAAGTTGCGAGCAATGTCTGTCTTATCAAAGTTGATACCATCTTTAATGATTGAAGAATCAACTGAATCCAAGTCAAACAAACGCAAGCGGTTCTTAGTTTCTGTCTTGTAACCAGGTACATCGATATCGTAAAGAGTTGATGTCAATGTGAAGTGAGCAAATGGCACTTGGTAGCTACGGCTTGAGCGAACCAACCAGTTTTGCTCTGTCAACCATGCGTTTGGAATTGTTTCTTGTTGGTTATTTTTAAGAACTTGTTGGAAAAGACCGTAGTGGTAGTTAAGACCAACACCGTCACCGTTCAAACCAAGAGTAGCAATTGAGTCGATAAAGCAGGCAGCCAAACGTCCCAAACCACCATTACCAAGAGATGGTTCCAATTCAACTTCTTCAACTTCGATCAAGTCTTTACCTGCAGCTGCGAGTTCTTTTTTGACATCATCGTAAAGACCAAGGTTGATCAAGTTGTTTGACAAAAGTTTACCAATCAAGAACTCAGCTGAGATGTAGTAAACTTTTTTCTTACCAGTGTTAACTGGTTTTTTGCTACTTGCAAGCTTGCTGTAGTTAAGAAGAGCCAGGTAAAGCTCTTCATTGCTACATTCTGCAATGGTTTTATTGTAACGATTTTGTACAAATTCTTGTAGTGATAACATGTTTAAGGTGTCTCCTGATATTGTATTATTTCTTTAATTCTACCAAATTTTCATTGATTCGGCGATAAATTGTTGTCAAGTCAAGCAAGCCTTCCTCGACAGCTGGTGTCAATTGATCTTCAGTCATACGCCAAGACCAGTTTCCACCAAGGGTAGATGGGAAGTTCATACGAGCTGCCTCATCCAATTCTAGCAAATCTTGCATAGTTGCAATTGCCATGAAGCTAACTGATGAAAAGACTGTACGAAGCATAGCATGTGGCACTGTTTCGTATTCTTTACGGTTAGTGTAGCGAGCCATGTATTCACGAGTCGCATCATCGATCTCGTTACGGTACCAACCAAGGACCGTATTGTTATCGTGTGTTCCTGTGTACATAACTGAGTTAGCAGGTGCCAAGTGTGGGCTATCGATGCTTTCGTCTTCTGGGTTGAAGGCAAATTGAAGAATCTTCATTCCTGGGAAGCCAGTACGTTCACGCAATTCGATAACTTCGTCTGTCATGAAACCAAGGTCTTCAGCGATGATGTTTAGCTCACCAAGCTCTTCCTTAACGGCTGCAAAAAGCTTGTAGCCAGGACCTTTGACCCATTCACCAGGTGCTGCTGTATCAGAACCAGCAGGGATTTCCCAGTAAGATTCGAAACCACGGAAGTGGTCGATACGAACGATGTCGTAGATTTTGAAGCTTTCACGCAAGCGCTCAATCCACCATTTGTAGCCGTCTTTGTCCATTGCTTCCCAGTCATAGATTGGGTTACCCCAAAGCTGACCAGTTGCAGAAAATTCATCTGGTGGGCATCCTGCAATGCAAGTCGCCTTACCGTTGACATCTGTCTTGAAGAGATGTGGATTTGCCCACATATCGCTTGAATCTTCCGCTACGTAGATTGGCATGTCCCCAACGATTTCGATGTAGTTGTCGTTAGCGTAAGCTTTCAATTTCAACCATTGTTGGAAGAAGAAGTATTGAGTCACACGGTGGTAAACCAACTTGTCTGCCAATTGTTCACGGTAGCTTTCAAGTGCTGAAGCTTTACGAGCACGAGCATCTGCATCTGGCCATTCAGTCCAAGCAAGATTATCAAAATGCTCTTTGATAGCCATATACTCTGCAAAGAGTTCAAGCCATGATTGGTTGTCTTGAGCAAATTTCTCAAAATCTTTAACATCTCCTACTTCCAAGAAACGTTTTACCGCTTTTTCTAAAAGAGGACGACGTGCATAGTAGATTTTCGCATAATCAACTTCAGACGCATCACTACCAAAGTCAACCCCTTCAAGGTCACTTGCTTGCAACAAGCCTTGTTCCACCAAGATATCTAAATCGATAAAATGAGTGTTCCCTGCGAAGGCTGAGAAAGATTGGTAAGGAGAGTCTCCGTAACTAGTTGTTCCTAGTGGAAGGATTTGCCAGTAACGTTGTTTTGTGCGAACCAAGAAATCAACGAAGTCATAAGCACTTTTACCAAATGATCCGATTCCGTATGCTCCTGGAAGAGAAGAAATGTGCATCAACACACCACTTTGACGTTTTTTCATAATAAGCACCTCATGTGTTTATAGTTAGATATTACATTTTTATGAACGCAAACGTTTGCGCTATTACTAGTATAGCTTATTTTCTTGATAAATGCAAGCGGTTTTAAATAACTTTTTTGATTATTTTTTAAAAATTTTTTCTTCTTACTCGTATATATATTCTTTCAGGAAGCAAACAAAATAGGAATAAGGCTTTCACTTATCTTATTAAGCAAAAATAAAGTGAGAATCCTCTCTGCTTTCCATTTGTAAATTAGGCAATCGTTTTCTCAACTTTTTTTAAAAAAACAAAATAAAAGCGATTTTTAGATTTTCTACTATTATAAACAAATAAAACGCTTACCCTTTTCGTGAAGTTTTTTTAAAATTTTTACAAAAAACACTTGCAACCGCTTTCCGATTGTGCTATACTAATCCCATAAAGGAAAACGTTTGCGTTTCCTCATTATAAAATTTGTTATTCTTTAGGAGGAATACACTATGTCATCTAAATTCATGAAGAGCGCTGCTGTGCTTGGAACTGCTACACTTGCTAGCTTGCTTTTGGTAGCTTGCGGAAGCAAACCTGCTGAAAAAGCTGCTGATGCTGGTTCATCTGAAGCGAAAGAAATCACTCTTTACGTTGAAGATCAATATAAAGCATTTGCTGAATCAGCTGCAAAAGCTTACGAAAAAGAAGCTGGCGTAAAAGTGACTATCAAAACCGGAGACCAAATGGGTGGTCTTGACAACCTTTCTCTAGATAACCAATCTGGTAAAGCTGCTGACGTTATGATGGCACCATACGACCGTGTAGGTAGCCTTGGTACTGACGGCCAACTTTCAGAAGTTAAATTGAGCGACGGCGCTAAAACAGATGATAAAACTAAATCTCTTGTAACAGCTGCTGACGGTAAAGTTTACGGTGCTCCTGCCGTTATCGAGTCACTTGTTATGTACTACAACAAAGACTTGGTAAAAGAAGCTCCAAAAACATTTGCTGACTTGGAAAACCTTGCTAAAGATAGCAAATACGCATTCGCTGGAGAAGATGGAAAAACTTCTGCATTCCTAGCTGACTGGACAAACTTCTACTATGCATACGGACTTCTTGCTGGTAACGGAGCTTATGTATTTGGCGATAACGGTAAAAATCCTAAAGACATCGGTCTTGCAAACGACGGTTCTATCGCAGGTATCAACTATGCTAAATCTTGGTATGAAAAATGGCCTAAAGGTATGCAAGATACTGAAGGAGCTGGAAACCTAATCCAAACTCAATTCCAAGAAGGTAAAACAGCTGCTATCATTGACGGACCTTGGAAAGCTAAAGCCTTCAAAGACGCTAAAGTAAACTACGGTGTTGCAACTATCCCAACTCTTCCAAACGGAAAAGAATATGCTGCATTCGGTGGTGGTAAAGCTTGGATCATCCCATCAAGCACTAAGAACCTTGAAGCTGCTCAAAAATTTGTAGACTTCCTTGTTTCAACTGAAGAACAAAAAGCCTTCTACGATACAACTAACGAAATCCCAGCTAACACTGAAGCTCGTTCATACGCTGAAGGTAAAAACGATGAGTTGACAACAGCTGTTATCAAACAGTTCAAGAACGCTCAACCAATGCCAAATATCTCTCAAATGTCAGCTGTTTGGGACCCAGCTAAAACAATGTTGTTTGAAGCTGTAAGTGGTAAGAAAGATGCTAAAACAGCTGCAAACGATGCTGTAACATTGATCAAAGAAACAATCAAACAAAAATTTGGTGAATAAAAAATTTGTTCAAGGGGGGTGGAATTCAAATCCCCCTTTGAATTTATCAATAAAAAACATATATAGTTTAGGTTTTGATTAGAAACCAGTATCCTATGAAAGGAGTTATTATGGAAAAGCAACAACCTAGTAAAGCAGCCCTGCTGTCTATCATTCCTGGGTTAGGACAGATTTACAATAAACAAAAGGCCAAAGGTTTTATCTTCCTTGGTGTAACCATCGTATTTGTCCTTTATTTCCTAGCACTTGCAGCCCCTGAATTGAGCAACCTCATCACTCTTGGTGACAAGCCAGGTCGTGATAATTCTCTCTTCATGCTGATTCGTGGTGCCTTCCATTTAATCTTTGTAGTTGTTTATGTACTCTTTTATTTCGCAAATATCAAAGATGCACATACAACTGCCAAACACATTAACAATGGCATACCAGTAGCACTTACCTTTAAAGAAATGGTCAAAGGAATCTATGAAAATGGCTTCCCTTACCTCTTAATCATTCCATCTTACATTGCCATGACTTTTGCGATTATCTTCCCAGTTATCGTAACCTTGATGATCGCCTTTACCAACTACGACTTCCAACACTTGCCACCAAACAAATTGTTGGACTGGGTTGGTTTGACCAACTTTACAAACATTTGGAGCTTGAGTACCTTCCGTTCTGCCTTTGGTGCCGTCCTTTCTTGGACTATCATCTGGGCTTTATCTGCCTCAACTTTACAGATCGTCATTGGTATCTTCACAGCTATCATTGCTAACCAACCATTTATCAAAGGAAAACGTATCTTCGGTGTTATTTTCCTTCTTCCTTGGGCTGTCCCAGCCTTCATCACTATCCTGACATTCTCAAACATGTTTAACGATAGTGTTGGTGCTATCAACACTCAAGTATTGCCAATCTTGGCTAAATTCCTTCCTTTCCTTGATGGTGCTCTTATTCCTTGGAAAACAGACCCAACTTGGACTAAGATTGCCTTGATTATGATGCAAGGTTGGCTTGGATTCCCATATATCTACGTTTTGACCTTGGGTATCTTGCAATCTATTCCTAACGACCTTTACGAAGCAGCTTATATTGACGGTGCTAATGCTTGGCAAAAATTCCGCAACATCACTTTCCCAATGATCTTGGCTGTTGCTGCACCTACTTTGATTAGCCAATACACCTTCAACTTTAACAACTTCTCTATCATGTACCTCTTCAATGGTGGAGGTCCTGGTAGTGTCGGAGGGGGAGCTGGTTCAACTGATATCTTGATCTCATGGATCTACCGTTTGACAACAGGTACATCTCCTCAATACTCAATGGCGGCTGCTGTTACCTTGATTATCTCTATCATTGTCATCTCAATCTCTATGATCGCATTCAAGAAACTACACGCATTTGATATGGAGGACGTCTAAGATGAATAACTCAATTAAACTCAAACGTAGACTGACTCAAACCCTTACTTACCTCTACTTGATTGGTCTATCAATCGTGATTATCTATCCACTGTTGATTACCATCATGTCAGCCTTTAAAGCAGGTAACGTCGCAGCCTTTAAACTTGATACTAACATCGACTTCAATTTTGATAACTTTAAAGGACTCTTTACTGAAACTCTATACGGTACTTGGTATCTCAATACCTTGATCATCGCCTTGGTTACCATGGCGGTTCAAACAAGTATCATCGTACTTGCTGGTTATGCCTACAGCCGTTACAACTTCTTGGCTCGTAAACAAAGTTTGGTCTTCTTCTTGATTATCCAAATGGTGCCAACCATGGCCGCTTTGACAGCCTTCTTCGTTATGGCGCTTATGTTGAACGCCCTTAACCACAGCTGGTTCCTCATCTTCCTATACGTTGGTGGTGGTATCCCGATGAATGCTTGGCTCATGAAAGGCTACTTCGATACAGTGCCAATGTCTCTAGACGAATCTGCAAAACTAGACGGTGCAGGACACTTCCGCCGCTTCTGGCAAATTGTTCTTCCACTTGTTCGCCCAATGGTTGCCGTACAAGCTCTCTGGGCCTTCATGGGACCTTTTGGAGACTATATCCTTTCTAGTTTCTTGCTTCGTGAGAAAGAATACTTTACTGTTGCCGTAGGTCTCCAAACCTTCGTTAGCAATGTGAAAAACTTGAAGATTGCCTACTTCTCAGCAGGTGCTATCCTCATTGCCCTTCCAATCTGTATTCTCTTCTTCTTCCTACAAAAGAACTTTGTTTCAGGACTTACAAGTGGTGGCGACAAGGGATAATATATCCCCGCCACCCTTTTTCATTTTATACTCTTCGAAAATCAAATTCAAACCACGTCAGCTTTATCTTGCCGTAGTACGGTTACTAACTTCGTCAGTTCTATCCACAACCTCAAAACAGTGTTTTGAGCAACCTGCGGCTAGCTTCCTAGTTTGCTCTTTGATTTTCATTGAGTATTAGCGATTGTTACTGTAAATAACATCCTTGTAACAAGCAATTTTTCTCCTAGACTTGAAATAAAGCACATTTCTCTATATAATAATACTCATATAGAAAACACCTTTTAGAAAGATACCTATGCTTCCATATCCATTTTCCTATTTTTCAAGTATTTGGGGATTTCGTAAGCCCCTGTCCAAACGTTTCGGGCTCAACTGGTTTCAGCTTCTCTTTACCAGTATCTTCCTTATCAGCTTATCTATGGTACCTATTGCCATCCAAAACAGCTCGCAGGAGACTTATCCGCTAGAAACCTTTATCGATAATGTCTATGAACCATTGACAGATGAGGTTGTCCAGGATCTCTCCGAACATGCTGCAATTGTTGATGGTAAATTAACTTATACAGGAACAGCTAGTCAAACCCCTTCTCTTTTAATCGGTCCAAGTCAAAGTAAGGAGTTACCTAAGGACTTGCAACTGCATTTCGATACGAATGAGCTCGTCATCAGCAAGGAAAGCAAGGAATTGACCCGTATCTCTTACCGGGCGATTGAGACTGAGAGTTTCAAAAGTAAAGATAGCTTGACCCAAGCAATTTCTAAAGACTGGTACCAGCAGAATCGTGTCTATATCAGTCTCTTCCTAGTTCTCGGTGCAAGCTTCCTCTTTGGTTTGAATTTCTTTATCGTCTCTCTAGGGGCTAGTCTTCTCCTTTATATCACTAAGAAATCACGCCTCTTTTCATTTAGGACCTTTAAAGAGTGCTACCATTTTATCTTGAATTGTTTAGGATTACCAACTCTGATTACACTTATTTTGGGACTCTTTGGCCAAAATATGTCAAACCTCATCACTGTACAAAACATTCTTTTTGTTCTGTATCTGGTCACTATCTTTTATAAAACGCATTTCCGTGATCCAGATTACCATAAATAGGAGATTTTTATGCCCGTTACGATTAAAGACGTGGCCAAGGCTGCTGGTGTTTCACCTTCAACCGTAACCCGTGTTATTCAAAACAAATCAACCATTAGCGACGAAACAAAAAAACGTGTTCGTAAGGCTATGAAGGAGCTCAATTACCACCCCAACCTCAACGCTCGTAGTTTGGTAAGCAGTTATACCCAAGTTATCGGCTTGGTGCTTCCTGACGACTCAGACGCCTTCTATCAAAATCCTTTCTTCCCATCTGTCCTCCGTGGTATCGCCCAAGTCGCCTCTGAAAACCACTACGCCATTCAGATCGCGACAGGTAAAGATGCCAAAGAGCGTCTTAAAGCTATTTCTCAGATGGTCTATGGTAAGCGTGTAGATGGTTTGATTTTCCTCTATGCCCAAGAAGAGGACCCTTTGGTTAAGTTAGTAGCAGACGAGCAATTTCCTTTCCTTATCTTAGGTAAATCTCTATCTCCCTTCATTCCACTTGTCGATAATGACAATGTCCAAGCTGGTTTTGATGCGACAGAGTATTTCATCAAAAAAGGATGCAAGCGAATTGCCTTTATCGGAGGTACTAAGCGACTCTTCGTAACACAAGACCGTCTGACAGGTTACGAGCTAGCTCTAAAACAATACCAACTTCCTCTCGATACTAATCTGACTTACTTTGCTACTGAATTTCTTGAAGATAATGGTTATCGCTTTAGTAGACTTCTCTTCAAACACGATCCAAATATTGACGCTATTATTACCATTGATAGTCTCCTTGCTGCAGGGGTCTGTGATTACATCGCAAAACACCAACTGGATGTCCCTGTCCTCAGCTTCGACTCAGTCAATCCCAAGCTCAACTTGGCAGCCTATGTCGATATCAATAGTTTGGAGCTTGGTCGTGTTTCCTTTGAAACTATTCTCCAGATCATCAATGATGCTAAAAGCAATAAACAAATTTGTTATCGCCAGTTGATTGCCCACAAAATTATCGAAAAATAAAAACCAGCTCGAGCTGGTTTTTTTGATCACTAATTATCTGTTTCAACGAACCGTCCCAAAATATGAACATTCTCCGAGACAGAGACAAAGGCGCTTGGATCCACCTGTTTCATAATCTGTTTAAATTCATTAAACTCTGCACGTGTAATGACAGTGATTAAAACTGCCTTTCTTTCGTGATTATAGGTTCCTTCTGCATCGTGGATCATGGTTGCACCGCGGTGCAATTTTTTATGGATTTTTTCAATTACCTTCTCTGGATGATTGGTCACAATCATGGCCTGCATCCGTTTTTGCTTGGTAAAGACAGCGTCTGTGACACGGCTAGAGACAAAGATGGTAATCATAGAGTAGAGAGCGTATTCCCAACCAAAGGTCAAGCCTGCTATCAGCATGATGGTCCCATTTACCAAGAAAGAAATACTACCAACATTCTTACCCGTTTTCTTGCGAATAGTCAGGCTGACGATATCCGTCCCACCACTGGAGATATTGTTTCGAAGAGCAAAACCAATCCCCAAGCCCATGACAACACCCCCAAAAAGGGCATTGATAATGGGATCCTCCGTCAAGGTCGCCACAGGGACAAACTGGATAAAGAAGGAACTCATGGATACCGTTATAAAGGTAAAGACGGTGAACTTATGCCCAATTTGATACCAAGCCAAGACCATCAAAGGGAAATTAATGGCATAGAAGGTCAACGAAATCGGGATATGAAAACCAAACCAGTGATTACTCAAGGCAGAGATAATCTGTGCCAGACCTGTCGCACCACTCGAATACACATGACCTGGTTGGAAAAAGAAATTGACCGCTACTGCTGATAAAAATCCATAGACCAGAGAGGCCGAAATCTTCTCATCATATTTTTCGCGAGAGATGCTTTGTAAGACACGTAAAATTTTTATCTGATGAGCAAAGCGGCGCAGATAATAGCGCCACCGCTTAATTCGTTTTGCTTGTTTCATCTTCTTCTACTTGTAAGCTGAGTTCCTCTAGTTGTTTGAGAGCTACTGTTGAAGGAGCTTGTGTCATTGGGTCACTTGCCTTATTGTTCTTAGGGAAGGCAATAACTTCACGAATATTTTCTTCTCCTGCTAAGAGCATGACAAATCGGTCAAGCCCGATAGCCAAGCCACCGTGTGGTGGGAAACCATAGTCCATGGCTTCAAGAAGGAAACCAAACTGGTCATTTGCTTCTTCGGCTGAGAAACCAAGAGCCTTGAACATACGTTCTTGAAGGTCTTTTTGGTTGATACGAAGGCTACCACCACCAAGTTCATAACCGTTCAAGACAATATCGTAAGCAATGGCACGAACCTTCGCCAAATCACCTTCTAATTCGTGAGCAGTCTCTTCCTGTGGTAGAGTAAATGGATGGTGGGCGCTCATGTAACGACCTTCTTCTTCAGACCATTCAAACATTGGCCAGTCAACAACCCAAAGGAAGTTGAATTTATCATTATCAATCAAACCAAGCTCTTTGGCAATACGTCCACGAAGGGCACCAAGCGTTGCATTAGCCACTTCAAGCGTATCCGCCACAAAGAGAACCAAGTCCTTATCTTCAAGAGCAAGCGCTGTTGTCAATTCTGCTTGGATGCTAGTCAAGAACTTGGCAACTGGTCCGTTTAATTCTCCATCAACCACCTTGACCCAAGCAAGACCTTTGGCACCATACTGTTTGGCTACTTCGGTCATCTTGTCGATGTCTTTACGTGAATAGTTGTCCGCAGCTCCTTTGACTACAATTGCTTTTACAGCAGGTGCTTCTGAAAAGACTTTAAAGTCTACACCTTTGACCACTGCTGTCAAATCCTGAAGCAACATGTCAAAACGGGTATCTGGCTTGTCAGAACCGTAAAGAGACATCGCATCATCGTATTTCATACGAGGGAATGGCAGAGTGACTTCAATGCCTTTGGTTTCTTTCATCACGCGCGCAATCAAGCCTTCTGTGATGTCTTGGATTTCTTGCTCAGTAAGGAATGAAGTTTCCAAGTCGACCTGAGTGAACTCAGGCTGGCGGTCTCCACGCAAGTCCTCGTCACGGAAGCATTTAACGATTTGGTAATAACGGTCAAAACCAGCATTCATCAAGAGCTGTTTCGTGATTTGTGGACTTTGAGGAAGAGCATAAAAATGCCCTTTATTAACACGAGACGGTACCAAGTAGTCACGCGCCCCTTCAGGCGTTGACTTAGAAAGGAATGGTGTCTCCACGTCGATAAACTCCAACTCATCCAAGTAGTTGCGGATAGAGTGGGTCACCTTAGCACGAAGTTTAAGATTTTCCAACATTTCTGGGCGACGAAGGTCAAGATAACGGTAACGTAAACGTGTATCGTCATTGGCCTCAATCCCATCCTTAATCTCAAATGGTGTTGTCTTAGCTGTATTAAGCACTGTCAGAGCTGTCACGTTTAACTCAACTGCACCAGTTGGTAACTTATCATTGGCTTGCTCACGCGCAGCGACCTGTCCAGTCACCTCGATAACAAATTCGCTACGAAGGCTTTCAGCTGTTGCCATGACCTCTGCAGAAACTTTTTCAGGGTTGATAACCAACTGCATGATTCCTTCACGGTCACGAAGGTCGATAAAGATCAAACCACCAAGGTCACGACGACGGCCAACCCATCCTTTCAAGGTCATTTCTTGTCCGATGTGTTCCTCACGAACACGACCAGCATACATACTACGTTTCATTGTTTCTCTCCTCTTTTATTCTGTTACTATTTTACCATAAAAGCGCAGGCTCTTCATGAAAATCATCAGAAAAGTTTGCCTGACTTTAAAAATCAAGTGAAGACTCTAAAAATTAACGCCAATACAAAAATCCGATGAAGTTCACCGGACTCTTTTATTTTGAATTTTTGCCTGCTTTACGCTTTTCAGCAATTTCGGCTGCCTTTCGAGGCAAGACAATTTCTGTTGTGTAAGCTGTCCCAAAGCGCAAAACACCTGCAATAGGGGCAAAGACTACTGCTAGATAGTTGTAGAAGAAATCGCCCTTAAAGGCATAAGCTAGCGCTCCAATGATGAAAAATAGAACGACTGCCTGAATCACTGCTAATAAAATTACTCGTTTCATGTGACCTCCTGACTCTATTATAGCATGAGAATCATCAAAAAGCTGACTAAATTATTCAAAGCGTGAAGAGAAATGCTGTAAAGAAGACCTTTTCGACTTACATAAGCCAGCCCCAAACTCAATCCTAGACTAGCATAAACCAAAAACTGTTGCAAAGTTCCTGGGAAATGAATCAAGGCAAAGATAATACTAGATATTAAAAGAAAAATCAGGGTTTGTTTACTATTGTCCTGCTTAGGAAAGAGATAGCGCGCCAGCATTCCTCTAAAGATAAGTTCTTCCGTCAAAGGAGCAAAAATAACGACCGCAAAGAATGAGAAAAGTGGTTGAGACAAGGTCAAGTCTGTCGCTATTTGCTGATTTACTGAAGGATCATTTGGCAGGAAGAATTGAACGACAAGAGATAAGAACCAAACCAAGGCAGGGAGCCAAATAAATCGGTTAAAGCCACTCTTCTCAATATGAACAGGAGCTTTCTGGTACCATTTATAAATGACGTACACATATACTCCAGCCAAGGCCACATAAAGCAAGGTAGTAGCATAGGGCGAAGCGCCCAGTTTCAAAGCTTCTACAGCCCCACTTTGAACGGTCCCATAGATAACCAGAAAAGATAGAATGGCTAGAAGAAACCAGCCGAGGTTTTTAAGTAGTTTCATATAAATCTCCTATCTTGCTTTATAGCTATTTTTCAATACAAAGAGGTTCGCTATTCCTAACACAAGTACCCAGGCAAGTAACATACCAATATTAGAAAAAGATATTTCCCCACCTTTTTTATTTAAAAGATTTACAATTGGACCAATAAAAGAGTAATCCAACACTTTCTGAACCGTATCATTTTGAAGAGCAATCATGGGTAAAAAAGAGACGATAAACACAGGAAACATACTATAAACTTGCGCTTTAGACTGAGTATCTGACACTGCACCGATTAGAAGGTTGAGAAAAATAACACTAATAGCTGCTAAGACCAAATAGATAACATAGGCCAATAAGTAACCTGATACATCCACTTTAAAATAGATTGGTAGTAAAATCATTCCAAGCAACATAATCAACAGAGGGAGAATGAGCATACTGAAAGTATATTCTGTTGCTGTCACACCACTTAGGATGAGTGATTTAAGATTGCGCTTTTCCTTATCTTCTGCCATCATAATCGATACCATATAACCACTTCCCATGCTCAAGACCATCGTCAAACTCATAGAAAGGAAATACGTACTCAATTCTCCACTCTTGTTTAAGAACTCATTATATAGAACAGCCAGTCCAAAAGGCAACAATAGAGTCGCCAACAAAGTTGAATTGCTGATAAGAACTTGTAATCTTAACCATAGTAGGGCATTTAATTTTCTAAACATCTAACTTTTCTCCTGTCAATCTGATAAAGATTTCTTCTAAAGTTGGCTCACAAGAGTGAACCACCATCAAATCTGTCGTGTCTAAATGTGGTAATTCATCAAATGGAACTATCTGTTCTCGTCCGTCGTTATAAACCACACGTACTTTCTTATCCACATGGTACTTCTGGATGATATCTTGCGGACTTCCATACTCTATTAGGTTACCCTTATTCAAAAGAGATAAGCGATCACAAAGCAGAGTTGCTTCATTCATATCATGCGTGGTCAGAAAGATAGTTGTCCCCGCCTGCTTTAATTCTTGAAGTAGGGTATGAATCATCTTAGATGTTGTAGGGTCTAAGCCACTGGTTGGCTCATCTAGAAAGAGAATCTTAGGAGCATTCAGAAGGGCACGAGCCAAGAACATTCGTTGTTTCATTCCAGTAGATAACTTTTCTGCAATAATATCTTTAGCATCTGCCAATCCAACCTGTTGAAGCACCTGAACTACTCTATCTGCCTTGAGGCCATATAACTTAGCATAGATGAGAAGATTTTTATAAAGACTCATCTTTTCATAAAAACCACTGCCATCACTAACAATACCAATTTGTTCCAAATCATTTGAGGTTAAATCTTGAGAATTCTTGCCTAACAAAACTGTTTTACCTTGATCTGCAGCCAACTGTCCTGTTAAGACATTGATCATGGTTGTTTTACCTGAGCCAGAAGGGCCAAGAAAACCAAAGATTTCACCCTCCTTAATCTCAAAAGAAATCTGATGAAGAGCTTTTTTGCTCCCAAAACTTTTGCTTACATTTTCAACACGAATCATAGAAACTCCTTTATTTGAAATAGCGTTTTACCATAGGTAACTGCATCACATTGATATAAACATGGATGGCTCCGACAAGTACGAAAGCTAGTAGCTGAATCTCTCCTGTCAGTAAGGAAAAGAGAGCAATCAGAAAGTACAAGGTTGGCAAGACATACTGATGTAATTGGAATAAAATCCGAAAACTCTGTTCCAAATTAGCCTGGCGCTCCCCTTCATCGTAAGAATTGATAAAGTCCATGACATCCTTTGGTGTAGAGAAAAATGCCAAATCAAACTGACGAACAATAGCAATGGTCTTAAAAAGATATTTTTGAGCATTTAAAACTAACACTAACCCCAAAAAGGAAAGGGATAAGGTTATATGGCTTATATCGAGTACAATTACTTCACTTCCTGAAATGAAGAGAGCCAATAAAATCGCTACGCTTGCACTATTAAAAGCAATAGTTCCAAACTCGAGATTCCGATACATCTGCACATAATAGGTTTCATTCAGATCATCATCCATTTCCTCTTGATACAAGGAATGAAATTTTCTGCTTTTCTTTAGGAAATTGAAAGTCAAAAAAAGAATAATGACGGCTAGTAGTAAGCTGATAGCTGATAGCCATGGTATCAAGGGTTTTACATCTAACATAATTCCGTTGGATTCGGCACGTGCCTTAAACATCCCTACAAACATGCCCAAGAAACCTCCCAAGACAATAGACATCAAAAATAACAATCCACCTTTCTTTTTCTTTTTCATATTCATTCTCCTTTTTCACTTGCTAAATTGTTTGCTTTCTTTTCAATCCAGTCAACGACTGGGATAAGAGCAAAGTAGGCCCAAATAAATTGGTCACTTTGATAGGGACTAAACCAACCTAAGTCTATCCCAATCAGTAGAAATACGCTGACTAATAGAGCTATGGCCACTACATAATAAATCACTTTATACTTGTTCATCACTCATCCTCCTCCAAGCGAAATACCGATTCGACTGTTTCGTTGAAAATGTGAGATATTTTCAGGGCAATGATAATGGATGGGGTGTACTCATCCCGTTCTAGTAGGCTAATGGTCTGTCTGGAAACCCCTGCCAGTTTGGCTAGGTCGGTTTGATTGAGACTATCGCGAGCCCGAAGCTCTTTTAGACGATTTTTTAGTTGCATGTTACACACCTACTCTCCGTCAAATTCAACGGTTTGGATATCCTCAATACGTTGCAACTTGAATTTTTCTTTCCCCTCTTTATCAACACTACGTAGTTTGACCCATTCCTCATCAACATCCACAACTTCCCATAAAGATGTTCCAAACACTTGTCCAACGATTGTTGGATTTTTCCCAATTAATTCTTGCAATAATCTTGACATTTCTATATTTCCTTTCTCTTTTCGCTCAAGCTTTTTGATTTTATTCTCTAGTTTCTTGATTTTTTTAGAATTATTAGAATAAAAGAAAATCATAAATAGTATAAATACTACCCACATCATAGCTCCTTTCTGCTTTCTATTTCTTAACTTGAATTTATTGTAACACATCTTTTTCTTTTTGACAAGCATATTTGTCAAAAAGTTTACGATTTTTGTCATTTTGCAAAAGAAAAAGGTCAGGAGTGGGTTCCTGACCAGTTTATCTATCATTAAAATCCTAGTTTTTCAAAGATTTCTGAGAAGTTTTGGCTGATTGCCTCAAGTGACACTTGCACTTCTTCTCGGGTTTGGTTGTTCTTGACCGTTACTTGTCCGCTTTCGACTTCGCTCTCTCCTAGGGTGATGAGGATCTTAGCCGCAAAGACATCGGCTGACTTGAATTGAGCTTTGAGCTTACGGTTGAGGTAATCACGCTCTGCTTTGAAACCTTGTTGGCGAAGGGCTTGTACTAGTTCTAGAGCTTTGACATTTGCTCCATCACCCAAGACTGCGATATAGACATCTAGGGCGTTTTCGATAGGGAGGGCCACACCTTGCTTTTCAAGAATGAGAAGCAGGCGCTCTACACCAAGTCCAAAACCAAATCCAGCAGTTTCAGGGCCTCCAAAGTAAGAAACCAAACCATCGTAACGGCCACCCGCACAGACTGTCAGGTCATTGCCCTCAATTTCAGTGATAAACTCGAAAATAGTGTGATTGTAGTAGTCCAGACCACGCACCATATTGGTATCGATGATATAGTCTACTCCAAGATTTTCCAACATCTGACGCACAGCATCAAAATGAGCTTGGCTTTCTTCATCAAGGAAGTCCAAGATAGACGGTGCATTCTCCACTGCCACCTTGTCTTCTTTTTCCTTAGAGTCCAAGACACGGAGAGGATTTTCCTCCAAACGGCGTTGGCTATCCTTAGACAAGGTCTCCTTGAGCGGTGTCAAATAGTCAATCAAGGCTTGACGGTAGGCCGCACGGCTCTCAGGATTTCCAAGAGTGTTGAGGTGCAATTTGACACCTTGAATACCGATTTCTTTCAAGAAATGGGCTGCCATCGCGATGGTTTCCACATCGGTAGCTGGATTGCTAGATCCAAAACACTCAACACCAATCTGGTGGAACTGGCGCAAACGCCCTGCCTGTGGACGCTCATAGCGGAACATAGGGCCCATGTAGTAGAACTTGCTTGGCTTTTGCACTTCTGGGGCGAAGAGTTTATTTTCCACATAGGAACGAACAACAGGCGCAGTTCCTTCTGGACGGAGGGTGATATGACGGTCACCCTTGTCATAGAAATCGTACATTTCCTTGGTTACGATATCCGTTGTATCTCCGACAGAGCGACTGATGACCTCGTAATGCTCAAAAATAGGCGTACGCACTTCTGCATAGTTATAACGCTTGAAAATCTCACGGGCAAAGCCCTCAACGTACTGCCATTTGGCAGACTCAGTAGGTAAAATATCCTGTGTTCCTTTTGGTTTTTGTAATTTCATAGGGAATCCTCTTTAAACTTAATAGTCTTATTTTACCATAAATAGAGGGATTAAAACAGTAAGAGAAGAAAATCTCAAGAGAGTCTTTTCAGAAAATTCATCAAAAACTTGCCAAATTGTCAGAATTATGAGAAAATAGAGGATATTTATCACGTGGAGGGACTGTAATGAGAGAGGATATCAAAATTAACAACCGCGCTTTGGCCTTACAAGACCAAATTATCGAAAAACTAGAGAAGGTTTTTGATACAGATGTGGAATTGGATGTTTACAATCTAGGACTGATTTATGAAATTAATCTGGATGAAACCGGTCTCTGCAAGATTGTCATGACCTTCACTGATACTGCCTGCGATTGTGCAGAAAGTTTGCCTATCGAAATCGTGGCAGGTCTGAAACAAATCGAGGGTATCGACGATGTCAAGGTTGAAGTTACCTGGTCGCCTGCCTGGAAGATTACACGAATCAGTCGCTATGGCCGCATTGCCCTTGGACTGCCACCTCGTTAATACTCTTCAAAAATCTCTTCAAACCACGTCAGCGTCGGCTTTTCGTATAGATGTTACTGACTTCGTCAGTTCTATCTGCAACCTCAAAACGGTGTTTTGAGCTGACTTCGTCAGTTCTATTCACAACCTCAAAACAGTGTTTTGAGCAACCTGCGCCTAGCTTTCTAGTTTGCTCTTTGATTTTTATTGAGTATAAGCAGGCAAATCACTTTTGAAGATGAAAAGAAGCAAGCCGAGATTGGCTTGCTTTTTGAGTTTATTTTTTACCTGACTTGTCCATATTCCAGAAGTCTGTCACGGCTCCGCGTGAAGCAGATGATACGATATGGGCATATTTTCCGAGGACACCACGGCTGTAAAGTGGTGGCAAGGTTGTTTCTGCCTTGCGTTTTTCAAGCTCTTCTTCCGATACGGCCATGGAAATTTCTTTGGTATCTTGGTCAACCGTAACGATATCGCCTGTACGAAGGTAGGCAATCGGTCCACCATCCTGAGCTTCAGGAGCGATATGTCCAACAACCAGACCATAAGTCCCACCAGAGAAACGACCATCCGTCAAGAGGGCAACCTTGTCTCCTTGACCTTTACCAACGATCATTGATGAAAGTGACAGCATCTCAGGCATACCAGGACCACCCTTAGGTCCAACGAAACGAACAACGACTACATCGCCATCAACGATTTCATCTGTCAGAACGGCCTGAATAGCATCTTCTTCTGAGTCAAAGACCTTAGCTGGTCCAACGTGACGACGCACTTTAACACCTGATACCTTGGCAACCGCTCCATCAGGTGCAAGGTTCCCGTTCAAGATAATCAATGGACCGTCCGCACGTTTTGGATTTTCAAGTGGCATGATAACTTTTTGACCTGGTGTGAGGTCTGCAAAGTCAGCCAAGTTCTCAGCGACAGTCTTACCAGTACATGTGATGCGGTCACCATGAAGGAAACCATTTGCCAACAAGTACTTCATAACCGCAGGAACACCACCGACTTCGTAAAGGTCTTGGAAGACATACTGGCCAGATGGTTTCAAGTCGGCCAAGTGTGGCACACGTTCTTGAATCGTATTGAAGTCCTCAAGAGACAAGTCAACATTGGCAGCATGGGCAATGGCAAGCAAGTGAAGAGTGGCGTTTGTAGAACCACCGAGAGCCATAGTTACAGTGATGGCATCTTCAAAGGCTTCACGAGTCAAGATATCTGACGGTTTGAGACCAAGTTCCAACATCTTAACAACAGCACGTCCTGCTGCTTCGATGTCTTCTTTCTTGTCAGCTGATTCAGCTGGGTGAGATGAAGAACCTGGCAAACTCATACCGAGGACTTCGATAGCAGTCGCCATGGTATTAGCTGTGTACATACCACCACAGCCACCAGGACCAGGGCAGGCACTACATTCAAGACGTTTCACGTCCTCAGCTGTCATATCACCGTGGTTCCATTTTCCGATACCCTCAAAAACAGAAACCAAATCAATGTCCTTGCCATCAAGATTTCCCGGTGCAATAGTTCCACCATAGGCGAAAATAGCTGGGATGTCCATATTGGCAATAGCAATCATAGAACCCGGCATGTTCTTGTCACAGCCACCGATAGCGACGAAGGCATCCACGTTGTGGCCTCCCATAGCCGCCTCGATTGAGTCCGCAATGATATCACGAGATGTCAAAGAGAAGCGCATACCAGGCGTTCCCATAGCAATCCCGTCCGCTACAGTGATAGTCCCAAACTGCACAGGCCAAGCACCTGCCGATTTGACACCTTCTTTAGCTAATTTCCCAAAATCATGCAAGTGGATATTACATGGCGTATTTTCCGCCCAAGTCGAAATTACCCCAACAATCGGTGTTTCAAAGTCCTTATCTGTCATACCAGTCGCACGAAGCATGGCACGGTTTGGTGATTTTACCATACTATCATAAATGCTACTGCGGTGACGTTTATCTAATTCAGTCATTTATTCCCTCCCATTTCAGTTTTTACTATTATAGCACATTTTAAAAGCAATGAACAGAAGAAAATTCTTGAATTTTCAGAAAATTCTATACAGAAATATTTTCTTTAAAAATGTTACATTTATTTCTTGACTTTATAAATTAAAGTGATATCATTTAGATATCAAATAATAGGAGGTCATTCTTATGACTGAAAAACTAATCAATTCAAAAGCAAATGGTGTATTCGCATTGATTCTCATTGAATTGGCGCTCGTACTCGGTATCTTTATATTTATAATGGGTGTTGGTTCGGAAAACATTTTTGGAATTATTATCGGACTTTTATTAAGCTTAATTGCAGGCCTAGCTCATGCTGGTTTAAAAGTTGTCAAACCTCAGGAAGCTCTGGTTTTGACCCTTTTTGGTAACTATACAGGTACCATCAAAGAACCTGGTTTTTACTTTGTTAATCCCTTCAGCGTAGCAGTCAACCCTGCAAATCACACTAGACTGGGACAAAGTGGTGATGTTAGCACAAAATCTCCTTTGTCAGGAATGAAATCATCAAATGGCAATGATGTAAACATTGAAATTGGCAAAAAACAGATTTCCCTCAAGGTTATGACCTTGAGCAATTCTCGCCAAAAAATCAATGATTGTCTAGGAAATCCCGTAGAAATCGGGATCGCGGTAACTTGGAGAGTTGTTGATACAGCCAAAGCAGTCTTCAATGTGGACAACTACAAAGAATATCTTTCATTGCAATGTGATAGCGCCCTCCGAAATATTGTCCGCATCTATCCTTACGATGTCTCTCCTAATGTGGATACTACAGGTGACGGGCAAGCAGATGAAGGTAGTCTCCGTGGTTCTAGTGAGATTGTAGCTAACCGTATTCGTGAGGAAATCCAAAGTCGTGTTGAGGATGCTGGCTTGGAAATCCTTGAAGCACGTATTACTTACCTAGCTTACGCTCCAGAAATTGCTGCTGTCATGCTTCAACGCCAACAAGCATCTGCCATTATTGATGCCCGTAAGATGATTGTGGATGGTGCTGTAGGAATGGTTGAAATGGCACTAGAACGACTCAATGAAGGGGAATTGGTAGAGCTTGACGAAGAACGAAAAGCTGCCATGGTTTCAAATCTCCTTGTCGTACTCTGTGGCAATCATGATGCACAACCAATTGTCAACACAGGAAGTCTTTACTAAAGATGGCTGAAGCTAAAAAGAAGCAGATCCCCCTTCGACTCTCAACAAAGTTATACGCTGCACTCGCATCATGGGCAGAAGATGACTTTCGTTCAGTCAATGGGCAAATCGAATATCTCCTCACAGAATGTGTCAAACAACGGAAGAAAGACGGAAAATACGTATCAGAAACCATTGACGAACCATTTGAGATTGATATTTAACACCTTCTCCTGTCTGCTAGGACTGACAGGAGAATTTTTTCATCTTTTTTTGTCAAGTAACTTTACTTTACAAAAAAAATGTGTTATTCTAATATGGTTGATGAAAATCAGTAGATTGAATCGAATATAAATACCTAAAGGAGAAATCAAAATGGCAGTACCTGCACGTCGCACTTCAAAAGCGAAGAAAAACAAACGTCGTACACACTACAAAGTAACAGCTCCATCTGTAAACTTTGACGAAACTACTGGAGATTACTCACGTTCTCACCGTGTATCACTTAAAGGATACTACAAAGGACGTAAAATCGCTAAAGCTGCATCAGCTGAATAATAGAAGGGAGATACCATGCGCGTAAATATTACACTTGAACACAAAGAATCTGGTGAACGCTTGTACCTTACTTCTAAAAACAAACGTAACACTCCAGACCGTCTTCAATTGAAGAAATACTCACCAAAACTTCGCAAACACGTTGTGTTTACAGAGGTTAAATAAGAGTTAAATTAGTGAAAATAGCGTTAAATCAACGTTTTAACACTTAAT